>JAPOZO010000012.1 GCA_026706025.1 Candidatus Poribacteria bacterium | reverse complement strand
AAATGACACTGCATGACATTATTCAAGTGTATACTTAATTATAGGATACACCATAAATAGTCCTGAGACTTAAATTATTCCACAGAAAACACCTCGATTTTACCTGTGCCGATCCATCGTGCAACCACACTTCTCGTCGGAATCTTTATGCCTTCATATTCAAACGCATCCGTCCGGAAGTTTGCGAATATTTCAACCGTATCGCCAAACTCGGTGCGTTGGACTTGTCTATCAGAAGTTAGCCACTCAAAATCTGTCATCGCCTGTCCGCCGATCTGACGATGCAACGGCGAAAAGAATGCATAGTGCCGCTTGATCCACGCTTTATGCTTTGAAAACTCCGCCATATTCAGATGATATAACGGCGGGACGTTGTAGAGTTGCTCCAACAGTGCCAACGTTCCGATCGCGTTCTTAAATTTGAGACTCCCGGAACCCCAATGATGCGTCGTTATCACTGAATCGTGGAACACAATCTGATAGAGCGGTAAGCGAAAACGCGGATCGTAGTAGTGATAAAGATAGTTCGGTTTGAGCGGCACCTGCTTTATGTGAATCGCCGGACCCTCGGGGGGCCAGTACCCGCCAACATAGTAAGACGAGGTTTTAGACTTCATGTCTGGGTCTCCCCATCCGATGACAGGGAGCGTCATGCCGTGTGCAAAGTGGAGCGTTGCTGCTGAATACGCAGCACCGCCCTCTGAACCGACGACCATGTTGTGCGTATCTCGAATCCATGAAATCCGCGCCAAGCGTGCGCGCATATCGTCTAACTGTGTTGCCGGATGCGATGCCGAATAATCGTCGTAGAGTTCGCCGTAAGCATCACAATCAATAAACCACGTATTAAAGTCTGATGGCATCTGTTCAACGATACCGTTGACGCGATTTTCGACATAAGGTTGTGCCACGAGCGGGCTTAAGTGATACCCCTTCTTTTTAAACCCCCGACTCTTCGTGCCATCAGCATTGACAATTGCGCCGGACTCATAAAGCGAGAGATCAAACTGTGCAGTCTCCCACGTATCCTTTTCGTTGGGATGATGGATACTGTGATAGGAATCGTAGGGTCCCACGAGATAGCCGAGTTCTTTCGCCTTCGCGACAGCGGTCGGGTGTCGAAAGCCGTCCTGCCACGAGTCAGCACCAAGCCAGAGCCTGTCCAATCCGTTTTCAGCAAATTGTTCCAGCAGCTTTACAGAGAGACCGTCACCCCACTCGTCTGGATGCCGTAGCGTGTCGGAAAACGCGGCGTAGAACAGTAGACAATTGCGGCGATACACTTCCGTGAGCGATAGCGTGGGGGCGTCTCGTGAGATTAACGTTTCTGTCTCTGATGTAAGGGGAATTTCTGTCCAAAGGTTTGGGTTGTAAAAATCAGGCTTTTCGAGTTGTTCACTTATTGCACGACTTACAACCCGCCGGACATATTTAGATGGATGTGCCGATTGCGCGATTTCACGAATTGCTTTCTGTGCCTCTGCATTCAGTCGCGCCCACATCTGCCTCGCAACGCCGCTATCACCACTTAGCCGTGTTGCAAACGTTTGCCAATCCGTTACATCATATTGACTGAGGAGTTTACCACCCCAGAGATAGACATGCGCAGCACCGAGTAACTTCTCTGCAGCAGGCGTTTTCTCAATTTTCTCAGCGAAAGAAACGAATTCAGCGTTCTGTTGTAACCAGTGTCGATACTGTTTGGCAGGCGCGATTGGCGATGCTGCACCGAGTGAGATATGCAATCCATATCTTCTCTGTTCCCAATTCGATGTGAAGGTGTGCGATACCTCCATACCTAACGACGGGGCTGCTGTTTTATTGAACCGGATTTGGTTGTTAAATGGATTGGTTAAAATGTAGGTAAGCGTACGGTCAGTGAGGTCCAAACCCCAAAACGGCATTGAGAGACCCGCGGTCGTGTTTATCGGTCCACGTTCGGATAAGAAATCTTGCCATTTAATGTCATTTTTGGGAACATAACTCCCCTCAAAAAGGGGCAAAATATAGCCACGGAGAGACTCGAAATCTTCAATAACGGGCCATGTTAAATTTAACGCCTCATTTGTCCGTTTATCCTGAATAAATTCAACAGATAGCGATTCGCCTATCAGTTCAAAGCGCACAGTGAGAAACCGATCTGCAATCCGCCAACTGACAGTATTGTCGTTTTGGGTGAATTCCGCGACATCGCCGAATCCGGGTTGTGCCGCCGAAATAGGCACTGCTATTTCGGACTCTACAGGGTATGCCTTTACGGCGAGGGATTGCGTCGCGATGTCAACTGTCCACACATCATTGCTAAGACGGACGGTTTCAGATGCTGCACTTATTCCAATAGAGGTCAACAGGAATAATATCGTTATAACTAAAAAGTAAAATTGCGGCTTGAACAACAGGTTTCTCTCCATTTACCTTATTCGTAACAGCGGTGAGAAGGCGCGCTTGGAACGCGCCCATATCCACAAACACTTAGTTTGAGAGCTCTTCCCACAACGCCCGATAAAAATTCATCACGCGCACAGGATCGGAACTACCAGCGATTTCGGCAAGGGTGTACCCCGTATAACCGGATTCCTTCAACGATGTAAAGAGTTCCCGCCACGGATACTCACGGCGATGGAGCTCCGTAATATGTACTAAGCCGATTTTCCCTTTGACGAGGTCAAAGTTGTTTTTAATGGTTCCGTTTTCCACTTCACCGAAATTAGAATTCCAGCAGACGTAGACGTTGTCGTGATCAGCAACATCAATAATTGTACGGATATGTCGGAGTTCGGAGGTGCCGCCACCGTGTACCTCCAACCGAATTTGTACGCCGAGGTCGGCAGCGAATTCGCCACACTCACGCAGTGCCAATCCGATCTGTTCGAGGGTTTTCTCAACAGGCACTTCACTCGGCAGCCCATTCGGACGCACTTTCACACCGGGTGCCCCGACATCTGCCGCCAGTTGGGAATATGTTTTTGTCCCTTCTATATTTTCGCGAACAACAGTTTGATCTACAGAATGATAGTCAAAAGCAGAACCCAAGCCAGCGATTTCAATCGGGGAATCGTCGAATTGTTGTTTTACTGCTGCGCGTTCGCTTGCGGAGAGTTCGACTTCAACACCGTGGGCATGCGTTGTCCGCAATTCCACACCCGCAAATCCTGTCTCTACACATTTTTCAATGATCGTGGGAATATCCCAATCTTTCGCCATATTATACGTAACTAAACCAAGCTTCATAAAATCTCCCTATTCAAAAAGTTGTGCGACTTGACACGAAAAGCCTTCAACAATATCTTCACCCGTGAGCGTGTCGTCAATTCCTAACACCCTGATAGGCGTTTCGGCTCGATAAACTCGTACTGTTTGTGAAGTGGGTTCGACAATCCATACCATCTGTGTACCAGCTTCAAGATAAGCGAACGCTTTTTCAATCACACGCCGAAAAACATCGGATGGTGACACGACCTCCACGGCAAGGTCTGGTGGCACTGGACATGCCCTGCTCGGATCATCAGGCAGATGCACTGTTGAAAGGAAGGCAACGTCTGGTTTCAAGACGCGCTCGCCGACTTGAAAACCCGTGTCCGGCGTAACCACCGCGCCGAGTTGGTTTTCTTCAACGTACGTCCCTAAACGCAAAAAGACCTTCGCACTGATCAGTCCATGTTCCCATGACGCAGCTGGCATCCGTATTAATTCTCCTTTCACATATTCATATCCCTCTAAATCGCTCTCAAGAAACTCATCCAACGTCATATCAGTCTCCAGCGGCGCGAGGGATATTGCCGCTTGTTCATATCCATTTTTCGGAATGCCCATCAGAATTCCTCCGTTTTTGATGCGACCTATTTCAATTGCATCACACTGCGTTTTTTGTTATAATGTTTCTTAAACCAATAAAGTAAGGAGAACACTATTATGGCTTATGCACTTGAAGATGAATTTGGTGACATTATCGGTAAAGCCCGACGCGGGCAAAACCTATCTCAAAGCGAAATCGCAACTGCCGCGGGTATCACAGAAGCAGAACTTGCTCGTATGGAACAGTATACCTTAAAACCGACAGAAACGCAAGTTTTTCGGCTCGCAGAAATACTGAATTTGGACGGTGCCAAGTTGCTCGATATTGCGACAGAACAGTGGGAACCCGAACCCCCCCAACAGACTGACGACACAAGTCTTGAGGTTATCACAATTAGCGCGCCCGTCGGAGGGTGGCCCGTCAACGCCTATCTTTTGATCTGCAAAGCCACCGATGATGCCGCGATTATTGACACCGCCGCGCATCCAGACCTCATCTTGGAACAGCTCGATGCCCGGCCTGTGAATCCGACGACGATACTCCTAACACACGCCCATAGCGACCATACTGATGGATTACCGCAGCTTCAAACCGAAACCGGATGTGAGACTTACATCCATCAAAACGAACCGAAACCGCGGAGCAACAAAAAACTACGCGAAGTAGCACACAGTGATGTCCTTTCTGTCGGTGAACTTATGGTTAGCGTGGTGAATACACCCGGACATACACCGGGTGGGTGTAGTTTCCTGACCCAGAACGTAGCATTTGTCGGCGATGCCATTTTCGCTGGTTCTGTTGGTGGCCCTAATATCTCCTATCAGGATGAAATTGAGAGCGTTCGGGACAACCTATTATCACTCCCAGACTCGGTTCGGCTCTTTCCGGGACACGGTCCCTCCACCACCGTCGGTGAGGAAAAACTGCACAACCCATTTTTCTAATTTTTAAACCATGGACCGCCGCAGATCGTTTTCATCGCTGTCGAAAAGTGGGTTTTCGGGTAAATTAACCCACTTCGCAATGAAAAGGAAGATGAGGTCTATCAATAGCATGTAGGTGGCACCACTAACGGAAGGTTCAACTTTTGCTCTCTTATCTCCTCCAGCGTTTTCTTTCCATCGGTCTGTCCCTATTAGCGGTATCGCTCCTCGTTTTCCTGATGGTGCATCTCATCCCGGGCGATGCCGCTGTCGCGATTTTGGGAGAACGTGCCACCGAAAAAGCACTCACCGAATTGCGGACGGAAATGGGACTCGACAAACCGCTATACCACCAATACGCTAAATTCTTATGGGATGCCGCACATCTCGACTTTGGACGCTCCTTTAAAACGAAACAACCCGTGGTCGATGAAATCAAACGCTATTTCCCGGCAACGGCTGAATTAACCCTCGCAGCAATGGCATTTTCGATTATATGCGGCATCGCTGCTGGCATTATTGCTGCTATCTCGCGTGGAACGTTTTTGGATTACTTCTCCATGTCGGTATCCCTGGCTGGCATCTCCATGCCAATCTTCTGGCTCGGACTTATGCTCATTCTCCTTTTTTCCTATTTCCTGCCAATACTACCAAGCAGTGGCCGGTTGGATGTCATCTTGGGTTTAGATGTTCAGACACGCACTGGATTTTATCTTATTGATACACTTCTGACAGGAAACTACGTCGCTTTCAAGAGTGCCATTGTCCATCTCATCCTCCCCGCAATTACATTAGGCACTATCCCATTAGCGATTATTGCTCGGATGACCCGTTCCAGCCTGCTTGAAGTGCTAAATCAGCCGTATATTACGACGGCTTATGCGAAAGGTTTACCGCGGTGGAAAGTTATCAGCAAACACGCCATGAAAAATAGTATGGTGCCTGTCTTGACGGTTATCGGCTTAGAATTCGGTTATCTGCTGGGTGGCGCGATTTTAACCGAACATATCTTTTCTTGGCCCGGACTCGGGTCATGGTTGCGTGCCGCCGTTGAGGCTCGCGATGTCCGTGCCGTGCAAGGGGGCGTGCTTTTCGTTGCTACAGTCTTTATGTTCGTCAACCTTATCGTGGATATGTTGTATGCCTATTTCGACCCGCGTATCCGAGTAGGAGACGAAGCGAAATGAACACTTCAATAACCGCCAGCAGCCAACAACATATCTTTCGGAAACTCTTAAAACATCGTTCCGCCACTATCGGGGCATCAATTATCCTATTTTTTGTTCTTGTCGCCATCTTTGCGCCGCTTATTGCAACACACGACCCAAGACAAGCGAATATCGTTGAACGCCTCCAGGGAGGTTCCGCTTCTCACTACCTCGGTACCGATAAGGTAGGACGCGATATTTTCAGCAGGATTGTCTATGGTACCCGTATCTCTCTGAAGGTTGGACTTATTGCGATGACCTTTTCCGTTGGGTTTGGCACACTGTTCGGAGCAGTCGCTGGTTATTACGGTGGAAGAATTGATAATCTGATTATGCGCGTAATGGATATGATGCTTGCGATGCCGAGCATCCTTCTCGCGATGGTTATTGTGACGATTCTCGGACAGAGTCTGACAAATGCAATTATCGCTGTATCAATCGTCTATATCCCACAATATGCCCGAATCCTGCGTGCCGCTGTTCTTAAGGTTCGCGAATTAGACTATGTTACCGCCGCGAAGGTGATTGGTGCAAGCAACAGTCGTATCCTTCTTACCACTGTCCTCCCGAATTGCATTGCCCCGTTGATTGTCCAAGCAACCTTAGGCATTGGCGCAGCCATTTTAGATGCAGCAGGACTCAGTTTCTTAGGACTCGGCGCAGAAATCGGCGAACCTGAATGGGGCGCAATGCTTAACGAAAACCGGGATCTTATTCGCCGCGCGCCTTTAGCCGTCACTGCTCCCGGTGTCGCTATCTTCCTTATCGTCTTAGGCTTCAATCTCCTCGGCGATGCGCTCCGAGATGCCTTAGATCCACAAATAGATTGAAGAAAACGCACTCAGACTGAACACGAAACAGGAATTTGATTTAGATAGCCGAGATTTTTTTGACATCGCCTATCCAGTGTGGTATAATTGAATACAAATTTAGCCCATTGAGGTTTAGTTCTTTATGAGATTTGCTTTAAAGTGTTATTTTCTGAAAATGAGTCTCAATATCATGAATGCAGGCTTGTCACAGGATAAGCGTAAATTACTTCCCCTCTCTAATACTGGAAACCCACGATTTACCCCCCATATATTTCTCACGCTCATCGGTGTAATACTGTGCCTTTCTATTGTTTCCGCTGAAGCAGCAACGCGAGAATATTGGATCGCTGCCGAAAAAGTTGAATGGAACTACGCACCGAGCGGGCAAAATCTCATCAGACAAAATATGGGATTGGGCGTTTGGGGTAAAGCACTCGTCTATGAAAAATATAGATACATTCAATACACTGATAGCACCTACATGACCGAAGTTGAACAACCTGTATGGATGGGTATTCTCGGACCGCAATTGCACGCTGTTGAAGGCGACAGCCTAAAGGTGCATTTTCTTAATCGCGCCGATAAACCGCTCAGTATTCACGTTCACGGGTTACAATACGATGAAAACAATGAAGGGGCGGACATGAAAGGATCCGGTGCCTTCGTAAAACCAGGGAGCGTGTTCACTTACCACTGGGAGGCAGACAGCGATGCTGCCCCTGGTCCGAACGATCCGTCCTCTATCGTCTGGCTTTATCACTCCCACGTCGATGCCGTTACCGAAGTCTATGATGGCTTAATCGGAACCGTTGTCGTCACGAAAAAAGGGATGGAGCGTGCATCAGACGATCCGCGTCCTAAAGATATTGACAAAGCGTTCACGACCCTGTTCCTAATCTTCAACGAAAATGACCGAAAAATCGTTGAAAGCGGACAAACTGAGGCTTATGCGTCGCCCGAAGAAGCGGAAGAGGGGAATCTCAAGCACGCGATTAACGGATTTATCTTCGGAAATCTGCGAGGTCTGGAAGTTGAACAACACGATCGCGTCCGGTGGTACCTTATCGGGTTAGGCACTGAAGTCGATATGCACACCGCGCACTGGCACGGTCAGACTGTGCTAAACGCTGGGAAACGCACCGATGTTGTAGAACTACTCCCCGGGACTATGGTTACTGTAGATATGATAGCCAAAACACCCGGCAACTGGCTTTATCATTGCCATGTCGCGGACCATATCACAGCAGGTATGAATACACGTTGGCGAGTCGTGCCAAAACGTTGACAGCACAACACACTGTGTATCTGGGCAATAATAGTGAACTTTTTGCTGCTGTATCTGACAAAATTTACACCGGTTTTGATCCGGTGTACACCCATTCAGTTTATCAAAGGAGACATAATGTTTAACAACAGATTGCGTTTGTTTAATTACGTTTTGCCAATTTTGCTCTTATTCACCACCATCGGGACAGTTCACGCCGAAACGCTGACTGTCTATTCTGGACGCAGCAAGAGCCTCGTTGAACCGATTATCAAGCAGTTTGAAAAAGAGACCGGTATCCAAGTGAAGGTAAGTTACGCCAATACAACACAATTAGCCGCCACGCTCTTAACAGAGGGCGACAAAAGTCCCGCCGCACTCTTTTGGGCGCAAGATGCTGGTGCGCTCGGGGCAGTGAGTAAAAAGGCGATGTTTGAAAAACTGCCGGAATCTATACTTACTAAAGTTCCTTCGGATTTCCGAGATGCCGAGGGCTTCTGGGTCGCAACAAGCGGCAGAGCGCGTGTCCTCGCGTATTCACCAGAACGCGTTAAAATGGAAGAACTTCCCAAGAGTATTTTCGATTTAACACAACCGATGTGGAAAGGCAGAATCGGTTGGGCACCAACAAATGCGTCCTTTAAAGCGTTTGTTACGGCGCTCCGTGTGCAAGTCGGTGAAGAAAAAACCGAGGAATGGCTACGCGGAATGAAGGCAAACGGAGCCAAAAAGTACGCCAAAAATACACCCATTATAGAGGCACTCGCTGCAGGCGAAATTGATTTGGGGTTGCCGAACCACTATTACCTCCTCCGTTTCAAGAAAGGGAACTCTAATTTTCCCGCCGCACAAACCTTCTTTAACGCAAATGACCCTGGGAACCTCGTCAATGTTGCAGGGATTGGATTGCTAAAGAGTAGCAAGCACAAGGATACAGCCTTGAAATTAGTGGAATTTTTGTTATCGGCTAAAGCACAGCAGTACTTTACCAGCGACGTATTTGAATACCCTGTCATTGATGGTGTAATTCCGAATGCCAATCTCTTACCGTTATCCGAGCTCCTCCAACTCGCCCCTACATTCAACCTGAATGAGATGGATGATCTTGACGGCACTCTGGATTTACTGCGGCGCGTCGAAATTCTATAGAAATGGTAAATCTTGCTGGACGGATTGGGACTATCGGAATTGAATGCCCAAGTTAAAAACACACACCGTTATTTCTCTATGTCTGCTGTCGTGGCAGGCATTCCGATTGTTATGGTCGGCTTTGGTGGCCTCATCCCTTTGGTTTACCTACTGACCAAAGCGTTTTCAGCGGAAGGCAGTGCACTTGTCGAAATTGTCTTCCGCTGGCGAAACGCGAGGTTGTTCCTCAATACACTACTCCTGACCGTGGGGGTTTTGGTGCTTGACCTACTCATAGCAACCCCCGCGGCGTGGTTAACAAGTCGAGCGAACCTAAAAGGTAGACGACTCTTCACGGTGCTGTGCGCGCTACCGCTCGCCATTCCGGGTTATGTGATGGCTTATGCGTTGTTGGCACTCGGTGGAAATACCGGTATTGTCGCCCAGTTATTCGGCACAAGTATCCCACGCCTCAGTGGGTACGGGGGCGCGCTCCTCGCACTCAGCGCATACACGAGCCCTTACCTCTTTCTGAACCTACGCACCGCCTTGTTAGGACTCGATCCGAGTCTTGAAGAATCCGCTCGGAGTCTCGGCTACAAGTCTCACCAGACTTTTTTTCTTGTTATCCTGCCCCAACTCCGTCCCGCTTTCTATGCAAGCGGACTCCTCATTAGCCTACATGTACTCGGCGACTTTGGCGTTGTATCGCTGATGCGCTATGAAACCTTTAGTTACGCACTTTACACAGAATACACACTCTCCTTTGAACATGTCTATGCGGCGTGGCTTGCTTTGATGCTCCTCGCCTTTACCGCTTGCCTACTCTATCTTGAAGCAAAGTTGTTAAATAGGGTGACACTCCACCGTGCCGGGCGCGGGACTTCTCGTCAATTGTCGCAGATTCAACTCGGCACGTGGCACACGCCGGCGTATCTTTACCTCAGCCTCGTGGCGTTTGTAACTGTAGTTGTGCCTGCTGGGGCTATCTTCCTCTGGATATTCAGAGGCTTTGATCCGAAGGCATTGCAAGGACTTTTAAGCGCGCTCATCGGTTCGTTATCGGTGGCAATACCTGCCGGGATTCTGTGTGCACTTCTGGCAGTGCCGTTCGCTTATATAGGTGTTCGACACCCATCACGCATCTCAGATGCGTTAGAGCGTGTAGGTTACGTCGTTTACGCTATACCCCCACTTGCATTCGCGCTATCACTCATCTTTTTTCTTTTACACACCGCGTCATTTATCTACAAGACACTGCCTGTACTCATCTACGCGTGTACTTTACACTTTCTTGCGGAGGCGATCGGACCGGTCCGAAGTTCGCTCTACCAAGCCTCACCGAACTTAGAGGAGGCAGCGCGCTCGCTTGGATATCCACGTATACAAGCGTTTTTTAGAACGCTCTTCCCGATTCTTATGCGCGGTATGCTCACCGCCACTGCTTTGGTTTTCCTGGCAACAATGAAAGAACTCCCTCTGACTTTCCTCTTATCCCCTGCTGGATACGAAACACTTGCTCTCAATGTCTGGAGCTACACAACTGAAGCAATGTTCGCTGAAGCAGCACCTTATGCACTCGCGATTCTGCTCTTTTCCGGGGTGTTTGTCGGTGTCTTGATTCGTCAGGAAGAACAGATATAAAATAGGATAGAATCCTCAAGGAACCCACCCGAACAACTGTATCAATCTACCTTTAACACAATTTTTCAACAATTTATATACAAGTTTGTCTAATTGTGGTAATTGTGGTAATTGTGGTAAACTACTTGTACAAATCTCTCATTGGCAACAGGAATGAACACATTATTTGATTTTTTAACGATACCGCCGCTTGTAACACTTGGTACTGATGCGCTTAGGTTGTTACTTTCGTTCGCACTGAGCATTTTTATCGTCAACATCTATCAATGGACACACGCTAAAGTCCCACAAAAATCGTTTACCGACACACTCATCATCCTATGTATGTTGATTTCTGTCGTGATGGTGATCATCGGGGACAGCATCGCACGGGCGTTTAGTTTAGTCGGTGCACTGTCCATTATTCGGTTCCGTACTGCTATCCAAGACCCCCGGGATATCGGTTTTGTTTTTTATGCCTTAGCGGTTGGTATGGCGGTCGGTGCTGGTAATCCATCTGTCGCGATTCTGGCAACATTCCTCATCGGTATCATTATCCTCTGCATGTACCATTGGCATCAACGCTTTGGGAACGATAACGAATTTAGTTTAGAATTCTGTCTGCCACCCGATCGGAACTTTGAAACTGTCTACCGTCCTGTTTTCGACAAACACTTGATTTACGAACGTTTAGTTGAAAAACGGATCAAAAAATCGCAGGTGGTTGAACTGACCTTCAGGGTCAAATTAGTGAACCCGCAAGAGTGGCTCACCTTTTTTAAGGAACTCTCGCAGATTGAAAATCTCACAGAAGTGAAAATGGATAAAGAATAAAACACAGCCACCACGGAAAATCCGAACTTCTCTACACGAAACAAGTCTTAAGATTAATAGGACTCACGCAACTCCCTTGTAGGCGAGGTTTTGCGGTGTACGCACCCAAATTTGGGTTCCCACACGCGAAAACCAAATGTTGCTTCGCAGTGAGAATACTTTACATTTGCGATCTGAATTCCTAACCGCACCCGCCGTATGATGATAGACGTAATCCCTTAATTTTCCGTAAGTCCCAAAAAGGAGAATACAATGAAACATTTTAAAATAATAATACTTCTTATGCTAATCGCTATCGGTTGGACGATGCACACCAGTGCTCAAGACAATCAACAATCGTCAAAACTTACAGATGAACAGAAACGGTTTGACCTCAATGGAGACGGTAAACTGAGCAATGAAGAAGATGACCTCAGACTCCGAGTCACAGGTTTAGAAGCGTTTACAGGGGACAAATTCAGCCGCGAAGAGATTGAGAAGATGCAAACCAACGCCCCCTTTGGTAGAAACCCCGGTGGAATGCCGCCATTTGGTGGTGGACGCCGTGGACCGCGACCCCCTGAAAAAATAGTCGATAAGTTTGATACAGATAAAGACGGAAAATTAACCGGTGCTGAACGACAAGCCGCCCTGGAGACTCGCGGCGGTGGCACTATTACACCACTGGACGAGGAGAATTTGCACAACAGTGTTCAGAGCGATGTTCAGACAAGCCTCACTTCTGTGCCAGAAGGTTCACCGCCACTCTACGACGCTGAAACACTCCGTACCCTCTATCTCCGATTCCACCATAAAGATTGGTCCGAACAGATGAATGCATTTTACCGCACGGATGTTGAGGTGCCTGCCGATCTTATTGTTGATGGGAAGGTCTACTCCGATGTCGGTGTCCACTTTCGCGGTACCTCTTCCTACTTTACGGTGCAGTCAGAAAAAAAATCGTTCAACATCGCTGTCGATTACGGCGAAGATGGGCAACGCCTCTACGGATACAAAACCCTTAACCTCCTGAACGGACATGTCGATGGCTCTTTTCTCCGTGAAGTGCTCTACAATCGCATCGCGCGCGACTACATCCCTGCGATGAAAACGAACCTTGTGAAACTCGTTATCAACGGTGAAAATTGGGGGGTCTATATCAATCTTCAACAATACAATAAAGATTTCCTTGCCGAGTGGTTCGGCACAAAAGACGGTATCCGCTGGAAAGTAGGGCCCGGGAGAGGGGGTGCCTTGGTCTATGCAGGCGACGATCCGGCAGCGTATCAGGAAACGTATCAACTCAAAACCAGCAACGTTGAAAACCCTTGGGAAGATCTCATCGCTCTCTGCAAAATGCTTGATGAAACAACCTCTGACGCAGAACTTATGGAAAAACTTCCATCCATGCTCAACATTGATCAGGTGTCGTGGCAGATCGCTGTTTCAAACGTCTTTATGGATGATGATGGCTACATTCATAAAGGCGGCGATTACGCTATCTACCAAGATGTCAACAGCAGGTTTTACCTCATACCGCATGATAACAATGAAAGCCTAAGATTCGGTCGATCGGGGCGTGGAGGTCCTGGTGGCGGAGGTCCCGGTGGTTGGTCATGGGGGGATTTGGAAAACGGAATGGTATCCCCTGTCGCGCATGAAGATAATGCTGCGCGTCCACTTATCAACCGATTGCTCTCAAACCCAGAGTGGCGCGCCCGTTATCTCGCACATGTCCGGACCGTTGTAGATGAATGGCTTGATTGGGAAGTGTTGGAACCAATTATCAAAGAATACCAGACCCTCATTGATACAGAAGTACAACAAGACGATAAGAAGTTGTACGGATACCAAGAATTTGTGACCGGCGCCCCTGCTGACCTCAAGCGTTTTGTCAACGAACGCCGTGAATATCTACGCAATCATCCAGAGATCAACAGACCGGTTCCCAAAATTATCTCCATCGAAATCGGATCCGGATCTCCACCTGTAGCCAATCAGCCTGTCTCGGTTAAAGCGACACTCGATAAATCAGTTGCAGCTGATGCGGTTTTCTTGTATTATAATGATGATCGGTATGCTGTTTTTAATCAGGTGATGATGACAAGGGAAAAGGATAGTTTTGTTGGACAGATTCCGGCTTTCCCAGCAAACACAACAGTCTACTATTATGTTGAAGCAAATGCAGTGAAGACCCACGGCACGACTGCGTTTTCACCAGCACGTGCCGAACAGGGAGCCGCACAATATCAGGTCGGTGTTCCTGTTGTAAAAGACAGCCCTGTCGTCATTAACGAATTGATGGCATTCAATACCAAGAGCATCGCTGACCCACAAGGACAATACGAAGACTGGCTTGAACTCCACAATCTCAGCGACAACACAGTGAACCTCGCTGGAATGTATTTGACAGATAAAATTGACAACATCAAAAAATGGACATTCCCAGAGGACACCTTGATCCCCGCACACGGCTATCTTCTTGTGTGGTTGGATGAAGATGGTAAAGCAGAAGCAGGGCTCCATGCCAACTTTAAGTTGTCTCGCAATGGTGAAACTGTAATGCTCGTTGATACCGATACGCGTGGCAATCAGGTGCTTGATATAGTGACGTTTGAAAAACAGGAGAAGGATGTTGCGCTCGGTAGATCGCCGAATGGTAGTGGCAAACTCAAACCGGTCCAAACTACACCCGGTAAAGAAAACGTGCTTAAATAAAACTAACGAACCTTTTGTTTTGTTGTATGTCTATATTAAGTAAGAGAGCCATTTCGTTGGGAATCCGCTTCCTTCAAGCAAATTTCAGGATTATCCGAGAATTGAATGGCTCTGAGTTAAACTAAGTACTTTCTTTACCTTTGTAGTTTGGAGAGAAGTATGTCCCTCGCAACTCCTGCAGCTACTATGGAAACCAATTCAGAGATGGGCAAAACTGAAGAATTGGATCTCACACAAGAACGTGAGATTGTTTTGCGTTGTCAAAATGGCGATGCTGATGCGATGGGTACCCTCATCATTCAATATCAACATTGGGTCTATAATATCGCTTACGGCATGCTCGGTCATCACCAAGACGCCGAAGATGTAGCACAAGATGCGTTTGTCTCTGCATGGGAAAATATTGGGAAATTTCAATTCCGTTCCCGATTCTCTACATGGCTTTACCGCATCGTTAAAAACAAATGTCTTAACCATATTGACCAGTACCAACGTCGAAAAACTGACCCTACAGAGATCGACGATTCACAACCCTGGGTGCCTTTGGACACGGTAACACCTGAAGAAGAAGCACTCCGCACCGAGGAAAAAGAGATTGTCCACGCCGCTCTCGCAAAACTCAAACCCAGTTATAGAGAAATTCTGGTGCTAAGAGAACTGCGAGATATGGCTTATGAAGAAATAGCAGAAATCTTAGGATGCACACTTGGTCGGGTCAAATCCCGTTTACATGAAGCACGGAAAGCGTTAAAAAAAGAACTGGAGCGAGTCGAGTGGTAAACGATCCTTACCGCTATCCTCGATTAAAGATATGAATCACAAACGCATTCAAGACGAACTATCAGCCTATTTAGATAACGAATTAACGCCAAGCAGACGCGAACAGATTGAAACACATCTCCGTTCCTGTAGTGAGTGTTCTGAAATGCTGTCGGCGTTTGAAGAGAATCGCCAGATGATCACAGTCTTCGCGCATCCGGCACCCTCGACGCTTAAAGACGCTGTGATGGCAAAAATACACACACAGTTCCAAGATGAATTATCAGCCTATTTAGACGACGAGTTAGCGCCTGCTATGCGTCAGCGGATTGAGACGCATCTCCACGCCTGCGACGAATGTTCCGAAATGCTGTCAGCGTTCCGCGAAAATCGCGAGCAGGTTAATAGACTTGAACAACCCGCGCCAGCGTCCATTCATGATACAGTGATGGCAAAAATACGCCAACAAACAGCAGATGTACAGGCAGAGGAATCCACGTCCACGGGATGGTTATCGGATATTGGACGCTGGTTCCCCGATATTGGACGCTGGTTTTTCCGTCCTGTTACAGCAGGGGCTACCGGTATCCTGACGCTCGCGCTGATTTTGGGGGCACTCTATTTTTCCCCGACTGCACCCCAGTATGAAGAAACATTCGATCTCTACTTCGGACTTTATACTGAACAACTCGAAGACAACCCTTTGAAGTCGAATGTCGTCAAACCGATCAATTCAACGTTAATAGCGGATGGCGATAACTCAATTACGGGAACTGTTGACGATGCTGACCTGTTTCTTGATCTCTATCTCGAAAATGTAGGGGATTAAATTAATCACCAGGCAACCAATAGGTGAATTTATGCGAATCCATAAATATCTCGTTCTTCATTCCGCAGTTTTAACCTTTTTCCTCTGGACACCGCACACACTTTTCGCCGACATCAGTACGCTTGAACGCATTGCAGAAGCCGAGCGCAAAGTCAGTTATGTGGGCGTTCGTTGGAAGACGTTTAGTTCTTCAAGAGGCTCACGCACTTTTGAAGAGGTGGTCATTCATCAATCTGCAGATGCTTCGTATCGGAGGGTGCTATCCGTAGTCGGCGAGCGGACATCGCTTGAAGGTTCGCAAGACAGAAACGAGCACCGAGGCAACAACAGACAAGACGACAACAACCAGAATCGCAGAGACCGTCGGGAAAGAACTCGAGACCGGAACGAATGGCGACAAATTAGAAATCCATTCCCGAAAAAAGAGATCCAGTTGATTGCCCAAAATTATAACTTGGAAGTATCGCCATCCACAGAAAAAATAATAAATTATGAAACCGACATTCTAACGATCACACCTAAATTTGCTGACAGACCCACAAAACGCATCTTCTTTGCACGCGAAAACGGCGTTATCTTGCGGGTGGAGGATCTTGACGCTGAAGGGGTACTTCGCCAGATGTTTGTTTATACCCGAATTAGCTTTGATCCTGCCACCGTACAACGCAAATGGGAAGTCTTTGAAAAGGAGATTAAACCGCGACCGCCGCGCAGTTCTTCAATTTCACTTGCCAAAGCGGAAAAAGTGTTAAAAACCAAACCCGCTCAACCTGAGTACCTACCACCGGGGTTCCAGTTAAAGGATGTTCGTATTATTAAAAATAGGAAGAACGACTCAATTCTTCTCGAATATACAGATGGATTGGTAAATTTCACGCTGTTTGAAAAAACGGGCGATCCACCGCATATCAGGGACAGAGATCGCGGAGAAGAAAAAGAAATTGAACTTGCGGGGACAACTGTGTATAAACGCCTGTTCAGAGAGGCGGACGCCTTCAGATGGTCGGGCGCAAAAATTCACTACTTTCTAATCGGCGCGATACCGACTACCGAAATGCAGAAGGTTGTGGAATCCGTTATTCATAAAGAAAAAGAAAAGTAAGGAGAACGTATGCAAATATACCATATCCTCATGTTAAGCATTGTTGCTACAGGTATATTATTCGCCAGTCATGTAAGTGCTGACAATGAAAAGGCTGAACTCGAAAAGTCCCCTCGCCACGGCGAATGGGTAAAAGTCACAGCCGCCAATGGTCGTGTTATTAATGCGTTTGTTGTTTATCCAGAGGTGAAAGAGCCAGCAACATCTATAATTGTCATCCACGAAATTTTTGGACTCACCGATTGGATCCGCCTCGTAGCGGATAGGCTCGCCGCTGAGGGGTTCGTCGCAATCTGCCCAGACCTACTTTCCGGTATGGGACCCGATGGCGGCGGCACAGAAAGCTTCGACTCCGGTGATGATGTCCGAAGGGCTATTCGAGAGCTCCCCGCCTCTCAAGTCGCATCAGATTTGGACGCTGTCCAGAAATACGTCCGAGACCTCCCTTCAACGAACGATAAAGTCGCTGTTTCCGGGTTCTGCTGGGGTGGTGGCCAAACGTTCAGCTACGCTGTCCATTCCGATACAATCGCTGCGGGTTTCGTATTCTATGGTCGTGCTGTATCCGCAGAGGATGTCCCCAAGATATCAGTGCCAATATATGGCTTTTACGGCGAGAGCGATAACCGTATCAATGCCACAATTGATGCAACGAAAGCAGCGGCAGATGCTGCAAACGTTACCTACGAACCCGTTATCTACGAAGGCGTCGGTCATGCTTTCCTGAAACGCGGTATGGGAGAAGAAGCAAACGAAGCGCAAAAATCTGCCACTAAAGCCGCATGGGAACGGTGGGTATCCCTCTTGCAAGGACTCTAAAAGAATACACATGGCTAACCGACTTAAGGACAAAATCGCAATTATCACGGGTGCAGCACGAGGTATCGGTGCGAAAAGTGCAGAACTTTTTGCGGGCGAAGGCGCAGCTGTCGCGATCTGGGATCTCAACGCCGAGCGCGGCGAAAAAACTGCTCAACAGATTCAAGCCTCCGGTGGAACCGCCCTTTTCTGCCAGTGTGACGTAACCGATGCCGCGCAGATTGAAAGTGCTGTCGTACAGGTCACGTCCGAACTTGGCAATCCAAATGTCCTGTTCAACAACGCCGGTATCGCTGTCGTAGGTGAATTAGAAGATATCTCCGAAGAAGACTGGGACCACCAATACGCTGTCAATGTAAAGAGCATCTACCTCGTGTCCCGCGCTATCATTCCCCTGATGCGCGCAGCCGGTGGCGGTTCGATTATCAATATGGCGAGTGAATCCGCCTACGTCGGGTTTCCGATGCACCCCGCCTATACCTCCTCCAAAGCCGCTGTGGTACACCTCTCACGGAGCATGGCGGTTCGGTATGCTGAGGACAACATCCGTGTCAATAGCCTCTGTCCCGGCACCATTAACACCGAACTCTATCAAGAATTCCTATCCAAGCAACCAGACCCGGGAGCAATCAACAAAGAAATCAAAGAGATGCATCCATTGGGTATCGGTGAACCGGAAGACATCGCCTGGGCAGCAGTCTATTTAGCCTCCGATGAATCAAGGTACATGACCGGTGCCCCGATGCTTGTTGAGGGTGGAATTCTCTCACTCTAAATGGCTTCATTCGTTAAGAACACCCCATCCCATACTTTCCTTTCAGGACACACCACAGGAAATAGGCGTAATCTATTCCCTTTTCGGACTTACGCATTTCCTCTTAAAGTCCCCCTGATAAGGGGGATTTAACGGGTACGCATTTCCTCTCAAAGTCCCCCTGATAAAGGGGATTTAGGGGGTTAGATACAATTCAATAGTCTCACTGCAAGACATTTTCAGCAGAATATGCCGGTTTTCTATTCGATTTGCGTAAGTCCTACCCTTTATTACATTTCCACAATCTTTCTCAGAATTAGGCAACCGTTTTTCCCTTAATTCGCGTCATTATATACTACAAAACGAGCCTCCGGTGTTGAGAAAGACAAAGAACACAGCATTGAGGTTATTGCACAAATCCGTGCAATTTGTCATTAATGTCTGCCCCATTTGGTGCAGGGTTCCTCTAAATATTTTTATTTTCTAAAAATCGCTTAATTCCGTGTTCAACCAACTATCAAGGCTACATTTCCCGCCTCACCATAGTATCTTTCTTGGATTGGCACATAAATTGCTCATTATTTTTATGTCTGCTATTTCAAGGTAAACCTGAGAAACCTATATTAGGAGGGAAATATGACACGATTATCCATCAGCACTATTTTCTTCAGTGCTGTTATTCTGTTAGCGATGACTGAAGCGAACGCGGGTCTTGATAAGGGGCTTGTTTTCTATCTGAACTTTGACAACGTTAAAAATCAAACGATTGGTGATACGTCCGGCAATGGTCTTGACGCGGAAATCATTGAGAATACCAAGATTGTGACGGGTAAATATGGGGATGCGATTCATTTGACGAACAACGGACAGGATTGCGTCAATATCCCTTCCCACGAGAAGTTAAAAGTCACAGGTGAAATAACAATGACAGCATGGATCCACTATCAAGAAACGTGGAAAGGCAAGAAGGTGCATTGGATTGATAAAGGTTGTCATTGGTTTGAAGTTGATTGGGGTGCTTCTTATGGCATCGGTAGTATTGACATCGGTACCGGGCCGGGAATCTGGTTGTTTTTGGGGGCACGGGATGACCGGGGAATTTCGGATCGGCAAGAATTCATCGTGCCGCATGAAATGGAGGAAAAAAGGTGGCATCATGTCGCCGGAAGCTACGACGGAAAAACGATGAAAGTTTATTTAGACGGTGAAGTCATGGGCGAAGAAAATAGGGAATTCAACTTCGCTGGCGACAATATCGCGAGCGTCTGGATAGGATGCGCAAAAAACAAATTCGCATTTGTCAATGGCTCTATTGACGAAGCTGCAGTCTGGCAACGGGCACTTAACGGAACCGAAATCAAACAAGCAATGTCGGGAAATTTTCTCGCTGTTTCACCGAACGGTAAAATAGCAACGACCTGGGCAAATATCAAAAAAAGGGAGTCCCTTTAAAAGTTAGAATGTCCGCCTATCTGTAACAGAAGGAGTTCTCAATGCAAAAACAATTTCATGTGATATGGTTTGTTGTGTTTTTATCATTAAATTGGATAGTATCCATCCCCGACGCAGCAGAACTCAAAATCGAAAAGACTTTAACCCAAGCAGACGGCTTAGCATCCAATACAGTGCTCACCGTTTTTGAGGACAGCCTCGGCACGATGTGGTTTGGAACGACTGATGGAGTCACCCGTTATGACGGAGAGAATTTCCGAACCTTCACAACAGAAGATGGACTCGCACGGAACACGGTAGGACTCATCTTTGAAGACCAACAAGGAATGCTCTGGTTCGCTGACGGTGTACTTTCACATTTTCTGGAAAGAGGGAAGCCTATGGATATGTCATGGATGGAAACGCCATTGAGTGAACTCGATCTCGATATTCAGCCGTATCGCGAGACAACGAAAGAAACAAGGAGAGTTGTTCCCCTAAAAGGTGTCAGTCGCTATGATGGACAAGCGTTCAAAATTTTCACGACAGCAGACGGCCTCGCCCGCGATACCATCAAGGATATATTTGAGGACAAAGCAGGCACGCTTTGGTTCGCGACATCGTCAGGTGTAAGTCAATACGACGGTGAAAAATTCAACGCTATCACCGTGAACGGACCTATGGGGATGAATGTCCTACCCGATTGGTGGGGTCAAATCACAGCAATTGCCCAAGATACAGTAGGAAATTTTTGGTTTGGCAGCACAGCCGGCATTACCTACTACAATGTTCAAAAGTCCCATTTCCGTTATTTTGCTGTTGATTCGGATTTCGCTCCTTTCCAAGAGATGGGGCAATCACCAAATACAAGCATAACGGATCTACAGTTCGATGCGAAGGAAAACCTCTGGATGAGCCGAGATGGTATGGACGAGGAAGACAGCGGTATTCGTCGATACAATGGCAACAAACTGACAATCTTTCCACAAAGTGAAGCACTCCCGATGAATAGCGTTGACAACATTATGAAAGATAGCAGCAGCAATCTCTGGTTTACCGGTGTTAAGAACCTGCCGTCGACGCTAAACGAAACTGAGGAAAGTATCAGCATGGTTTACAATGTCGTTAATACTGGGGTCAGCGTCCATAACGGTGAGAGGTTCCAAAACTTCAACACAGACGACGGTTTACCGAGTAACCGAGTCTGGTCGGTATTTGAAGACAGCAAGGGTAAACTCTGGTTCGCTACGGATGCTGGTGCCGCAGTTGGCGTTTATCTTCCATCTCAAAACGTAGGCAATTAATTGATACCAAGAAAGCCCTTTAGTATTCTCTAATAAGGAGATGAAGCAAATGAAAAAGATTTTTCAATACATCACTTGTTTCTCAATAGCAACTCTTTTTGGGATTCTTTGCCTGTTCACTGGTTGTGTAAAAAAGGAGATTACTCGTATAGCAGACTGGCAAACCCATTTTACGGATGTCTACTTTGCCGATGCCAAACACGGATGGATTGTCGGACATCACGGATGGATTCTCCATACGGCTGATGGTGGTGTAAATTGGCAAAGACAGACGGTGAACACGAATGAGGATTTCAAAGCGGTCTACTTCACAAATCTCCGTAACGGCTGGGCAGTCGGCGATAAAGGATTAATTGCGACTACTGACGATGGGGGGCGGCATTGGAGCTTACAAAATAGTGAGGTCTCTTCACTGTTTATGGATGTCTTTTTCCTCAATTCAAAGACCGGCTGGATCACTGGACAGAATGGACTGTTATACACAAAAAATGGTGGGAAAACATGGCATCATCAAGAAGCAAGCGCGTTTGGACTTGGGGGTATCTGGTTCATAGACAAACAGCGCGGGTGGATCGTCGGAGATTATGATCGAATTTTTGTCACCACGGACAACAGTCAGACGTGGCGCAGACAGAGTAACCTCGTGAGGGAAGATCAAACAACGACAGTGTGTAACCTCCATACAGTATTTTTTACAAACCCTCTCAAGGGATGGAGTGGTGGCACGGACGGCACCATTTTCTATACATCCGATGGCGGCACAGAATGGCACTCACAGGATAGTCGCCTTCCGATGATTTACGGACATGTCCGTCCAACTGTCAACGATTTCCATTTCATTAATAATGACTATGGCGTGGCGGTTTCGCAAGGTGGGTTTATCATCCGAACCGAAGATGGCGGAGAAAATTGGAGATTAACAGAAAACCAGACCAAAAACGACCTGATGGGCGTTCATTTTGCGACTTCTAAAGAGGCATGGGCAGTCGGTTGGAATGGTACCCTTCTACACTCGACCGACGGCGGGGTAACATGGAACATGAGAAGCGGCACCACAGCCGATGACCTGCAGAGTGTCGCGTTTGCAGATGCAGACCGTGCGGTTGCTGTCGGAGAGAGAGGAACAATCACGACGAGTGACGATAGCGGTAAAACCTGGACCGATATTGAGATGGACACATGGCATCGCATCCGTAATTTATCTTTTGTCACCGATACGGAAGGCTGGGCGGTTGGCGATGGCGGACTTATCCTCCACACAACCGATGCCGGTCAGACGTGGGAACGACAAACCAGCGGATGGTGGTATACCCTCAATGCACTCCATTTCATCAATCCGAAAAAGGGTTGGATCGTTGGAGATTTGGGGACTGTGCTCCATACAACAGACGGTGGTAAAACGTGGATACAACAAGCACCACGCTATTTCCACGAAATGATCAAAGGCATCTTTTTCCTCAATGAGACAGAGGGGTGGGTCGTCGGGTGGCCCGGTATCGTCTTTCACACTGAAGACGGTGGATTGACGTGGAAACGACAGAACAGCAACAGTTACAACGAACTCTACGCTGCCTACTTCATCGACAGGCATATCGGTTGGGTCGTTGGGCAATTCGGCGAGATTTTACATACCCTTGATGGTGGAAAAACGTGGAAATTCCAACGGAGTGGGACGCAGGCGAATCTCAACAAAGTCTATTTTGCCGACGCGAACCACGGGTTAATTGTCGGAGATGAAGGGGTCATTTTGACGACTATCAATGGGGGCGTGACGTGGGAATTGCAGAAAAGTGGCACGTCCAATGATCTCTATAGTTTCTCGCTTTCTCCGGATGGTATCCTCGCTGTGGGTGAAGGTGGCATAGCGATGCGCTATTCTGTGGACACGGAGCAGTTCATTGTCGAGTTGCCACCTGCTGCGCAAGAAATGGAAACCGATGAGAAACCCATTGAAGCGATTGAATATCGCTGGGAGATCGTCCGTCAAGGGAGTTGGCAGACCGAATTCACCGATACCTGTTTCCTGTCTGCACAGGAAGGGTGGACAGTCGGGGGCAATGGGACTATTTTACACACTACAAACGGTGGCACCACGTGGCAACCACAACAGAGTGGCGTGACCGAAGAATTACAACGGGTTGTCTTTATTGATGAAAATTACGGTTGGATTAGCGGTCAAGGTGTACTACTAAGAACCGAAAACAGAGGTAAAACTTGGCAAGTCATCCGCGAAGGGTTGAAAAATTTTCGTAATATTCGTGCGATACACTTCGTCAATCCGAAAGATGGATGGATCGGCGTTGATAGAGGGCAAATCCTACGCACAAACGATGGTGGTATAACCTGGACGCTTCAGCAAACAGGGACAACCCAGCAACCGATCACGCACCTACATTTTATCAACAGTCAAGAAGGATGGGCAGTCGCGCCACAACGGCGGACCGGCGGATTAATTCTACACACGGTTAACGGTGGTGATTATTGGGAAATCCAAGCCAGAACACATCAGTCTTGTATTGGAATCCATTTCCTAAATGCCAAATCAGGTTGGGTGGTCATGGAAAATGGGACCTCACTTCTCACCACAGATGGCGGGGAAAGCTGGAAGCGGGATCTGGAAGCAGAACGCGAGATTAAAGGAACGAATTTTGATATCCAGCTGCACACGGTGAAATTCCGTAATCACACCGAGGCTTGGGCAATTGATGGCGGTCATACAATTCTGACGACCCGAAACCAAGGTAAGCGTTGGGAAGCAACGAATTACCTATTGGAGAGCGAACCTGCAAACGGTGAAGCGAAAAGTTGGATAGAAAGAATGGTAGAAGAACGTCCCTTTGGATTCTCAATGCGAATTACCAACGCGCATCTCCTACCAGATGGTCACGGTTGGGTAGTCACTGGAGAACAGATTCATGACAGGGAACTCGCCAGAGCTGATATCGGAGGCACCAACGAATCAGGCGCATCTACGGGTCAGATTTACATCACCACAGACGGTGGAAAGACCTGGCAGCATCAACTCGGTGAACAACTTGATAACTTCCGTGATGTGCAGTTTCTTGATGAGCAGAACGGCTGGATTGCCGGAGATAATGGAGTCCTACTGGCAACAGAGGACGGTGGAAAAAATTGGGAGCATTTGGAGAGCGGTACCACCGACCGTATCGTTGATGTTCATTTTATGAGTCTTGATCCGAAATGGGGTTGGGCGATGAAACGCGACGGCAGCATGCTTTACACCGCGAACGGTGAAGACTGGTCAACAGAAAACGGGCAGGAGCTGCCGCCAGACTTTGACATATTCATAAATGAGGTCGCCTTTGGCAATTTTTCTGAAGGATGGGCTGTCGGTGAAAATGGGGATATTCTTCACAATCTGGATGGCGGACCGATTTGGGAATTTCAGCGCACGTCAACCGGTAAAACCCTCACAAGCGTTGATATGAAATTCGCACCGCTCGGTTGGGCGGTCGGAACCAACGGTGTCATCCAGAGAACTGTCAATGGTGGTGAATATTGGAAGTTCCACGAGACGCACGTTGGCTACGATCTTCACGCCGTATCGTTTATTACGAAACGAAAAGGGTGGGCAGTCGGACGCGCCGGGATTATCCTATCTACCACCGACGGTGGATTTACTTGGGAATCAAAGTTGAGCGGTATGTCGGAAACGCTTTACGATATTCTGGCACTCTCTGAACAGAAAATCTATGCTGTCGGTGCCTCTGGAACCATCATTCATTCGACAGACGGCGGAGAAACGTGGGAACAGGAACATACCGGTGTTAACAATGACCTGTATACTATCGCACGCGTCAAAGACGGTGATATACTCTGGGTTGTTGGGCAAGGCGGCGTTGTGCTACGTCGTCCGAAACATTAAAGGATACCCTGTTTGAATATCGTGCGGAGACCCGTGAGATACACAGCGTCTCCGCACGATATCTTTTCTACCCAGGCCCGGTAGGTGCGGTTTCCTAACCGCACCGGGATTGTTACGAAATCACCGAATTAATATTTTGATCTTCATATAAGAGGATTTAAGGGTTACCGGGAATGAATTCACTACTACTGGACTAATGCACTCGGATGATGCGCCGTCCTGTGAAAGTTTGACCAAACATATCCGTTGTACGGACGTAGATGACGTGCGTTCCTTCGGGAACATCCGCTGGAAGCTTCGCTTGCCAGATGTGCGTTGATTTTGTAATTCCGGTAATCCCTTTCCCTGTTTGTGGCAATTCGCTGTCTTCCTTCAACTGTGCCTTCATTGTTTCGCGAAGCGCAACATGCAGTTTCCGCTCAAGTTGGTTCGTATCGTCGCGTGCCTTGAGTGCTTTGTAGTATGGGTCTTGCTGAGGTGTATAGGTCATGGGTCTCCAGTCCCCATCTTCTCCGAGACGGATTTCAACTGTTGAGCGTTTGGTACCTCCAAAAACGTTAACGATGATATCTGTGTTGCCAGTTTCTGTCGGGGTAACTTCCCAAGGTGCCCAGATGTTCATCTGATAATCCGCTGGACGGCGGGCAGCCTTGAACCGAATTGAATATTGGTTTCCACTGAATGTGAAGATGCCATATCCGTTGGGGGCACCATCCCGCATCGTTGTATGCGGAATACCGACTTCATCAAGTGCGCCCTGCCACCAAGAGCCTGATGTGGTTGCGTGATTGTGATGATGATGTGGATCGTCTCCATGCCAACCGTGATCCGGCCCAACGAAGTCGTCGCGTTGGACGTGCGTGTGCGCTGACAGGGACAACGTGTGGGGTCGATCACCGAGTAGATTCATCAGTTTTTTCACATCGCGCATCTCCGTTAACGGAATATGAAAGGAGATAACAACAAGTTGATCTTTCGGCACAAAAGCGAGGTCGTTACGAATGAACGTCAACTGCTGTTCTCCTACTTCACTCGAGTAGCGAGGGTTGTCTGCTTCGTCGCGGTAAAAGAGCACATTGTCGATGTTGATGAAATGGACAGGTCCCCAATCAAATGAATAGCATGTGGGTCCATAAACACGTTCAAAGGTCTCATCGGCATACTGGTCATCGGTAGCAAGACGGTTCATATCATGGTTACCGTAGACGTTGTACCACGGGATCCCGACAGTAGCGATCACTTCGTTAAGTGGATGGAATAAGTTTAAGTTGTCACCCACCAAATCGCCGAGGCTGATTCCCAACGCCGCATCACTCCCAATAACTTCTTCAATTACGTCGTGTGCTAACCACTCAATATCTTGCATATTATTGGGTTGTGTGTCCCCGAAGACAAGTACCTTGAAGGTATCCGCTTCAGGCTGTTCAGTGAGCGGAAAATCAATCGACGCGGGCAACGGACCTGTCGGTGCGATGCCGGCATACTTCAGTCCTTCTGGTGAACCGTGCGGTTTGTGAACATAATAAAACTTCGGGAGTTGATTTTCACCAACCGGTGTCATAAACCCACGGGGCTTAATCACAAAGAGAATGGTGTCATCAGTGACCGCGAGCGTGTATTGTCCGTTGGCATCGGTTTGGACAATATCCTGTCCATTAGAGACGCGAATCCCGGATAACCCCTTCTCGTTGTCGTCCTTTACTTGGTTTCCGTTTGTATCCAGAAATACAGTGCCAGTTGCGGTTGAATTTTCTGCTACACTGTTTCCAATCGCATAAAAAACCAAGATGGCGATCAAAATCACAAAATTCCATTGTTTGTAAACCATGCGAATCCTCCATTTGACACCTGCTCATCAGGTGCTGTTTTTTCTGATAGATATAGTATTTGACATACCGAGGATTACGGAGTAATAACATTTCCTTGGCATTTCCGTGAATATTACCAGCGTACTATTGGATTCCTAAAAATCGAATATGTAGGCATGTTGCACAACTAATGATATTATTCCAATCCCCACTCCCGGCGGAGTTCCGTTATCGGTTTATAACTCACACCTTTGTTGTAAAAATTACCGAGCCAACTGCCGTCTTCACGGAAAAAGAAGCGGTCATCCTTCTCTTCGCGAGCGAGCTGGTATCGCGTATCAATGCTGATACGATAGCGGTCAGAACGATTTGGTGCACTACTGTGCATCATATAAAGCCCAAAAATAATAACGTCACCCGGTTGGAAATGCGCCGTTGCCAGTGTGAATCCGAATTTTTCAACCATCTCACGTGGATCGGTGCTGAACACAGCCTCCGTCAAATCACGGTCCATATCGGTCGCGCCGTATGTAGACTTTAACCGGTCATGCCGATGCGAACCGAGGCAGATGACGAGCGGTCCATTTTCCAGACCGATATCCGTCAATGCGCTCCACATCGTGTACCGGTTCTGTGTACCGCGCCCAACGTAAACGCTATCGTAGTGAAAATGGTTGTGTCCACCCTTCGCCATGCAGCGAAGCCATCGTTTGTCAAACGTGATGACGGGACCCCCGAGGAATTCTTCGTAGAATTGCATCGTTCGCTGGCTATCGACAACATCAAGAATCGGTTTGGCATGCGCTACCTCAGTTTGTCGAAAGAAACTAAAAGTCTGATTCGCTGTGCCGATGATACCCTCTTCAACAGGCGTATCCGGCTTTAACCCGTCTCTCTGCGCAATGGCTTGCAATGTCCAATGTGCAGCTTTCTCGGCATGCTCATGCGGATGGAAACCGCGAATAAAGAGATACCCATCCTCACGCATTTTTTTGTGTAACGCACCCGGATTGTTGAGAAGTGAGGAGGAATCTACTAATTCGACGATCTCCTCACCAAAACGAAAACGATGCTCACCGAATTCAAAGGGTGTTCCCGTTGGGATTTTTTTCGGTCTGTTTAATGTCATTAAAATTTTTCTGCCTGGAACCCCCGTGCTTTAGTTATGGCGACCCAAACGCCTCCAACACTGGCTCAGCGATCCAGCAGTCCGGGGCAGTCAACCCGAAGATATGGGCGGCTGTCGCGGCGGTATCGTAGATGTTCACGAAAGAAGTCAGTTCTTTCGCGGGCGCAACTCCAGGTCCGGCGATAATCCAAGGGATCTCAACCTCCGCCAGCGTCGCTCCGCCGTGCCCTTTTCCGACACCGCCATGATCCGAAGTAATGATAAGGATCGTTTGCGCCAGTATCCCCGCCGCTTCAAGTCCCTGAATCGCCTCGCCGATGAGCCGATCCGCCTCTTCAACGGATTTGTAATACTCAGACGTTCTATAACCGTACTTATGCCCGGCGTGATCAATATGATCGAGATGGATAAATGTAAAATCAGGCTGCTTTGCCTTGAAATAGGCGACAGCACGTTCAGTGGTGTTGACGGGACCGTCTGTATCTTCGATGATGTCCAAGGCTTCGCGTTCAAATAAGTGTCCGATACCACCCCAATCGTGGAAGCAGGCAATCACCGCGGATGGCTGCTGCGCACGCAGCACGCTGAAAATCGTCGGAAAAATGCCGCCCGACCCCACTGCCGTTGGCGCGAGCGCAAATTTATCGGGTCTCCAATCGTTGGACGTGACACCATGCTGTTCAGGTCCAGCACCCATAAGCATAGAAGCCCAATTCGGACTGCTGGAAGTTGGCATCACGGCGCGGGCGCGCATCGTATAAGCACCACGCTGCATGAGGGCATCCATATTTGGTGTCTTCGCCTTCTGAATACCGTCAGGACTCATCCCATCACACCCAATGATCACCACATGTTTCACGCCCAAAACCTCGGAAACAGCCTGAAGTGTGAAACCAAAGAACAGAGAACCGACCAGCAAAATAACTCCAAACACACCGAAAACCCCTCGCTTCTTGAGAGAAATACACACTGTTTCTTCCTCCGAAATCGCCGCGAGTTATCTGCTCGCAGCAGCCTTGATTTGTCCCCAAGTGAGACTCAGTTTCCCAGCAGGCTCCACTGCTAACCCTTCCGCTTCCATATTGTTCAAGACCTCTTTTTCACTGAGTGCCCGATCATAGAGACGCACTTCGTCGAGCATCCCCTTGTGCACAAAGTCTTCGTTATCATCTTTATACGCACCGATGGAGAAGAAGATGCGATCCGGGTAATTGATCGGCCCCGATTGGACACCGGAAGTGCCCTCAGGTTTCCCATTTACGTAGATTTTCATCTCCTTACCGTCATACGTTCCGACCACATGGTACCATTCATTCATCTCGGACGGGGTGGCGGCATTGAGGTAAGTTAAGAGACCATCCCCATCATCAGCATCCTCCGAGGAGAGCGCGAAACTGAACGCTTTCCAGCGGGTGCCGAGCAGCCAACCTTTTTCAAAAGCACCATTGTCCTGAACTGCTACGACGTAACCACCCCATTCGATGAACTGCTCATCCCACGCCCATAATTCTATAGTCATCTCCTCTGTGGGCAGTTCAGCTTTTTTGATGTCATCAGTCATTTGGACACGAGCACCCGCGCCACCGCCCAATTGCACCGCCTCTCCAAACTTACCCGCTACGATTTGAAGGTCCCCTATGATCTCGGCATCCTGGTTGCCCCAGATGTCCGCTACTGTTTTGCCTTTTACAGTGTCTTTATCGAAACTCCAGTATCCGATTAACCCATCTTCGATGACAACTGTCCGGGCAGCGACAGGAATCCCTATGCCCAATCCAGTGATTAAAACAGCAACCAAACTCAGAGCCATTTTTTTTCTGACGTTCATAACAAATAGAAACATTTCTTCCTCCTTTGGTTGACCTTACCGCAAATAGCGGATGAATTGTTGGTGCAGGTGTCTCTTCAAAACCTAATCCAATACTATAGTATACAATACATATTGTGTTCTATCAAAGTATAATCGTCAATCAGGGTCATTCAATTGTAGGTTTTTGGTGTTTATTTTCGCAGGTGTTAATACTTAATATATGTTATGGTTTTTAAAAAAACGCAGAAATTTTCGCTGGATTTCGCTGGATTTCGCTGGATTTCGCACCGGATCCTAAAAAAAAGACGTAAAATCCAATAATTTCTTAAGATTGAATGACCCTGAATCGTCAATACTGTTATCAGGAATAGCACTCTCCATATCCCAAATTTTTCGCTTTATGCACCCTTTTGATTCTCAAATCGGATCATTAATTATAAAAGCGTGTCACATACCCTACACGAAAATTCGTTACACAAAAATCTGATCTTGGACAATAAATGAAAGAGCATCCGTATCGTAATAAAAAATTAAAGGGAGTTCAATATGTTAATGACGTTGATTCAAAAAGAGGTTATGCATCATATTCTGAGCGTCCGGTTTGTCGCACTTCTTTTGATGTGCCTGCTTCTCGTCCCGCTCACACTTTCCACCAATTACCGGAATTATCGCCAGAACTTGGTGGATTACCAAGAAGCCGTTAAACTCGAAAACATTGAAGAGACCACAGTAAATCCGAAGCAGCCGCCGCAACCGGAAGTTGAAGTTTCCAAAATTTTTCTCAAACCGACACCGCTGAGCGTCTTCGCAAAAGGATTGGAGGACTCACTCCCAAGCTACCTTGGAATGACCCGCAATGGAATTACACAGGGACCGCCATCTACATTTTCAGCACCTCTCTCCCAACTTTTAGGACATCTCGATTTTCTATTTGTGGTAGGGACTGTCTTCAGTCTCCTTGCGCTACTGTTCACATTTGATGCCGTTGCTGGAGAAAGAGAGGCAGGCACCCTTCGGATTAACTTAGCAAACTCTCTTCCACGCGACCTCTTCCTCTGGAGCAAATTGATTGGTGGGTACTTTGTGTTCGTGGTTCCGTTCTTGGTATCTTTTCTATTGGGCTTACTCGTGCTTGTTTGGCAAGGGTTTCCCTTGGGCGAACCCGATATTTTTCCCCGCGTGCTCAGTTTGACTGCTATTTCGCTTCTCTACATAGCGGTGTTCTTCGCAATCGGAACGGTGATTTCTACCTACTTAGACAATTCCAAAACGGCTCTTATTGTCGCCTTTACTGTCTGGGTGTTCGCTGTGCTAATTACACCACGCATCGGTTTTCTTACAGCGAAGATCATTTCCCCAACACGAACTTCGCAGAGCGTCTATATGGAAAAGACCGCCATGCGAGATAATTTCGATGCCGAACTCAAAGATCAAAAAATGAAATTCTTCATGGAGGTGCCCCCAAATAAGGACGGAGCGCGCGTTATAGGTCCGGAAATTGCGAAAAAAATTGACGAACGCATGAAATCTATTGAAGAGGAATATCGACTGAAATTCCAGAACCGTGCGAACAAATTAGATCGAGATTATAAACGTGAAACAGAACGACAAGAACAATTAGGTGAGACGTTTTCCCGAATTACCCCTACATCTTCCTTAATCTATCTTACCACGAACTTAACACAGACAGGAAAAGTAGAAAGAAGCAACTACTTTCAAACAGGTGATCGCTATTATGAGATGCTCCATGCAGATTTCTTTACTAAAATTTCAGATCATATTTCTCATAGAGTGCACCGCCCAGAAGATAATGTCAAAATTACACAACCGCCACGATTGGCGACAACAACCTTAGGGGAGATATTCAGTCAATCGGTGATAGATGTGCTGCTGCTCTGCTTCTTTGCTGTGGTATTAACAACCGTGGCATTTCTGAAATTCTTCCGTTCCGATATTTGATGCCAAGTACGACTCAGTATGTTAATGATAGCCGAATTACCGGTAACATTTAAAACGCGTCTTGAGAATATAGACGCATATTGTCAAAAGTTAAACTTCAAACACGAGGCAACATAACGCCTCTGAAGGAGAAAGAAAATGAAAAGGACTTTTCACGGTGCAGGCACTCTATTAAGACTTGCATTCTTGGCCGCTTTGGGATTCGCTATTTTTTCGGGGGGTGCCTATTTATATGCACACGGCGTTAAAATAATTATATCGCCGCTTGAAATTATATCGCCGGGTATGCGGTTCCATGTTAAAATCGACTGGAAAACGCCACTCGTCATTGAAAAATATACCGGTCCCCAAAATGCCCAGGAACTGATGAAGGCGTTAGATGCGGATTACAATAAGGGACACGGAAAAACCGAAGTCAGCCTATCGCGCAAGGACAACGGTATAGAAACTGAAAACTATAGCAGTAACCTTACAATAAGTGAGATAGATGCAAGGTATCCACGGGCGGAGTGGTTTCAGCTGCTTTTGGAGAGAGGTATCATCATAGGAGACCTCTACGAGTATGCGTCCAACCTGTCACACCGGCATGCTTTGGCATTTCTGGAAGACAATCCGAATCTGTGGGAGTCAGGCGTTATTGATATTCCACCGACAGATGACTGGGAAACGTATAAAGTGGCTTACATCGAAATGCTGGTAGAAATTGAAGGCACCAAAGCGGAGGTTGAACGCAGAAAGCCAGAGATTGAACGCATCAAAGCGGAGGTTGAACGCACCATTGAACGCAGTAAGGCACAAGTCGAACGTGCAAAGGTGCAGATCGAACAGAGTAAGAAAGATGTCGAACGTGCAAAGAAAAAGTTGAATTCACAACAGTTTGAGGATGTTAGGAAACAACTTGAGGATGTTAGGAAACAGCTTGCGCGCGTACAAGAGGCTTTAGAACACCTCAAAGAGTCGATGCCTCCTCAAGAACTAACGCCTCCTGAGAAACCAAAGTAGAATGTAAGAAAGAGGTCTTCGTCCCCTCCTTTATAGGACAAGGTGATAGACTCTTTTGGGCTATTCTGTTCCATCAACATTGTGAGGCTTACGCGCCGCACGCTTCTCTGGGGCTGTCTCAGCAAACACCAGAAGCGCGGAATTAGCGTAAGCCTTGCTTAAAACGCTTTAGATTCCTGTTACACGTAGAAGAGTCGTGCCAGTAAATTAAGTCTCTCGGCGGACACCAACATAGGAGGAAACCTTATGGAAAAATTAGACGATGTTCAACTCATTGACAAAATTTTATCCGGCGATGATACGGCGTTTGATATCTTAGTGAAAAAATACCAAAAAAGCGTTCACACGTTTGCATGGCGAAAGATCGCCGATTTCCACACTGCTGAAGAAATTACACAAGATACGTTTCTAATAGTTCACCATAAATTGGCAATGCTGAAGGATCCACACTGTTTTGAGGGCTGGCTTTATAGGATCGCTGCACGTCAATGCTTCCTGTTTCAGAGAAAGAAAAGGATACGGACGCAATCTCTTGAAGACACGAGCATCGAACTGATCGAAAAAATGACATATTCTCAATACGTCGCTGAGGAGCAGGCGAACGCTGCAGCTGAAGCACGACGCGACGTTGTTCACAGGCTTCTCTCACGCTTGCCGGAAAAGGAACGTACTGCCGTTACACTCCACTACTTCCGAGGAATGACCTGTAAAGAGATTAGCCAGTTCTTGGGTGTGTCGGTATGCACTGTAAAAAGCCAACTCCATCGTGCACGGCATCGATTAAAGAAATCGGAATCCATGCTCCAAGAAACATTAGAAGATTCCGAACAGGTAAACCTCACCGAGAATTATAGTGAATCACGAAATTAAATGGACGTTTTAATAACTTGATGTTAGAAACCGTGACCTCACGAAAGTCTACAACGAAACATTTTAGCACTCAATAAAAGGAAATTAAAATGAAATCCGTTATTATTCGGTTGTGCATTCTTCTCTTTATTTTCGACGCTCAAGCGGGGACGTTTTTGGACACATTTGATGATGGAGAACCCGTCAACTGGGAAGAATTAGTTATGTTTGGCATCGATGTCCCCGGTTCCTGGGAAATTATTGATGGTCAGCTCCAAGGCAGTAATGACGGAATAACCCGTTTACTTACAATTGGAGAAGAGACGTGGCAAGATTATGACATCGAATTTGATGTTAAACCCCTCGAAAAACATGGCCCTGGAACCATTGTGATCGCTGCCCGGATTAAAGGGACATGGGGGATAGTATGTGGGATTGATGATTTTGCGGGCCCCATAGCGGAATGTTTTGGTGGCAATTTGCGTGGAAACCTATTTTTGACCTATGATCAGAAACCCCACAACTTGTTGAAATTGCGGAAATGGACAACCTTCCAACTAAGTGTTCATGGAAAGCACTTGACCTTCTCAATAAATGGCAAGCAAGTTTTGGACCCCATAGTTTTAAAACCGCTACATGGATTTCCTGAGTTTCCCACGGGTAGAATTGGGTTAGGCCTTGCAAATTATACAATAAGATTTGACAATCTCAAGATCACAGGCCCCGATATTCCAAATATGGGTGGATTATCGGTAACACCGAGAAAAAAACTCGCGATGACATGGGCAAGTTTAAAGCAATTTTAAACAAAAGGAGAAGAGAGGGCTCGTAGTGGTCTTCGTTTACGAGCAGGGCTTCGCGATTTTACGAAAAATAGATCCACAAGCACACACCATTAAACCATTATAATGTTAGGACTTACGCATTTCCTCTTAAAGTCCCCCTGATAAGGGGGATTTAGGGGGTTTAAAACT
>JAPOZO010000011.1 GCA_026706025.1 Candidatus Poribacteria bacterium | reverse complement strand
CCAAAAACGGTCGCCCCGGATCTTGTCGTCCGGTCTGTTGTCCCAAATGTCGCTGAAACTCGCCCGACGGATCGACTTTCCATTGTCGGAGAATTTCGAGTCTTGATTTGTCCATCCGGTGGATCACATACTTCGATTCCAACTTGCCGTCTCGGATCATCGCGCCTTCGTGTAAAAAGAGGTCATAGTTGCAGACCGGTTCAACCCGGACGGCACCGCGACCGCCATCGGCGCGGACATCCCAAAAGACTTTCAGCCAGCCCGTCCGGTGTTTGATCGCTTCATCAAGCGCGATGACCAGGGCTGCCATCCAGTTATTACGTTCCCATTCATGCCGGAAGAAGTTATCCATCTGCACCGCAAAATCCGTCTGGTTCGGATTGCGTTCTAAGAACTCCATCTCCGGGACACCTTCAACGAGCAACGAGACCAACTTCTCTTTGATGCTATACATCAAATTGGCAACAAAATGGAACTCGAGCTGGTAATCGTCGGCACCTGAGACCATACCCGACCAGTGATACCCTTTCACCAACCGATCTGCTTCTTCCCAGTAGCGCAATGCGTCTTGCCGGATTTGCGAATTCTCGGATTCTTTCAAAAACTTCTTCACCAACGCGGCGCGTTCTGCTGGCGGCGTGTTGTCCGGGTTCTGTGCTTGAAGCCGTCCCTGCGAGACTAACCACGCTTCAGGGTCGATCGGTTGCGGTTGAAGTTGGGGGTTGACTTGCTGTTGTAGCATCAATCTAATTCGCGTTCATTGAGTAGACCGTTATCAATCAGCGACTGAAAGTATCGTGTTGCTGCATGGGTTGTGGTTAAGAATTCCGGCATCACACCTTTCGCTATCGCGTGCGCTTTCAACCGTTCATAGAAGTCAGGATGCACCCGGATGAACGGCATATCCGCAAATTCCGCAGCGTGCTTGATTTCGCGTTTCAGCCACGCTTCTACAGACATCTGTTCGCGTGCGGCGAGTTCACGGATCCGGGCATCCGTTTCCGATTCGGTTTGGAGTCGCGCCTTTGCTTCCAATTCTTCGATCTTGGCGTGTGCGGCATCTATTCGCGCTTGATACAACTGCTCAATCTCGTCAAAAGCCTCGTCAATCAGTTGTTTCAGTTTCTCCTGTGCTGCCATAAAGGTTCATCCTCTTTTCTTCGAGCTTGTCCATCCATGTTTCCATGATTTGATGGTGTGGTGAGTCGGGTTCAAGTGCATTGGATAGGAGTATACTTTGCGTCTGGATGACCATATCCTGTAGGTCGATAACAGATTGAAATTCAGCCACAATCAGCCGAGACTGCATGTTCGTCAGTGTTTGAATATCGACGATTGTCGTTCCTGACGGAGGCAATTCAGCTTCGGGTTGCTGCGACTGCGACGGCGGTACGTCGGTAACAGGTGGCATTCCGCTACGTTGCTCGGTAAAATGGTTTCCGTTCATGTTCGGCGGTGGTAAGTCTTCGGCTTCCTCACGGGGCGGATTACCGTCGGGCGTATTCGCAGGTTCGATCTCGCCGCGGGCGACTTTATCATGAAAAGTCCGGAGCTTTTCTGTCGCCTGCCAGTAAAAAGCAAGCAGTTCGTGTTGTGTGTCGGCAGTAATCGCTATCCCGTCTTCGCCATACGCGATAGATTCTTCCTGCATCATTTCTTCAGAGCTGCCAGCACCGCCATCGGTCACCAACACAGGGGGTTCTGCGTGCGGATAATACCGGAACTGACGATCCACACGTTGCCCGTTCTCGTCGGTATCCCCGACATACTCGTTGAAAGTAACAGGATGTCCTAAGTCAAGCATTTGCCGTAACTCCTCGTGACCATGCGGTCTGTCGTTGTCTTGAAACTGTCTTTTTCGGCTGTTGGGTCGGCACAGGTTCTCTCGCAGTCCGTATTAATTGCGTTAAATCGAGTCCGCCTTGTGCAGTATACTGCAGTTGCGTGATCGGTCCCTCTGTCGATCGGGGCGCACCTGCGGGTGAATACGCTGGCATCTCTTGGTTCGCGCCGATCGGGAGCGTCGCACCGGCGAGAATGAAACGCAACGCATCGACGAGGTGGTCTTTCCATTTACGGAATTTTTCGGGTTCGTTCTCAAAAACGGTATGCGTCTTACGTTCATCGAACCGATAAAGCATCAACGCCTGGATGAGTCTGACACACTGCGGTGAAATCAACATGCGCGGGGCACCCTGTTTGCCAGTGAACGGATGCATCCGTTTCTCGTCGAACTTCAAGTACTCTTTGATACGCTGAACACCCGGTAAAACCTCTCGTGGTGCCAATTGGAACGGTATCCCGTGCGCAATATATTCCGCTTGCAAACTTGTCATCGTGACTTTATTACGTTTCAGTCCATCAATGCCGTCCATGAAATAGAAGATATGCTGCGGGGTGATGATATTCCGAAGCAGCACCGATTCATCGCTCACCGCACGGTTCTTTTCTTCATATTCGTTGTAGACATAGACATCGCCATTTGGCGAAAACGCCACCTCTACAAACGCTGTCGGGTTCGATAACCCTGGGTCTAAGCCGATGCCACGATACCAATGTGTCGGCGGTTCGTAATGCTTGTCCGTAACATGCACATCTTGCGATAACTCCGGGAACACCGACTTCGACATCTTCATCTTGTCCTTATCGCCACTCACGAGACGGGCATAGTCGTCCGGGTGCATCGTCTGCTTGAGTGTCGCTTTATAGTCGGGTGGCAGGTTCGCTTTGTTGGCATCCGTCGGCATATCATCGGTATACCAGTGATTCTCGCGGTGTTCGGACGATTCCTCGGAGAAAAACCGCCACAACCATCCAGATTGCTGCGGAATATCACGAGAGAAATTAGCGATAAACCACGCCTGTCGCGCCGACGGCATCCGCCGCATCCGCTCATTGAGTTTTACATAGATGTCTTCATTGGATTGCTCTGCCTGGTCAATGAAATACCAGCCCAAGTTAGACGATGCCCATTTCTCCAAAGCGTCGGTCGTGCCTTCAAACGAGGTAAAAATAATCTGGCTCGTGCCGCCGATCTCCTGAAGCCAATCATACTGCTCACCCTTCCGTAGCGATTCGCCACCGCTTTTCAGAAACTCGTAGCCGTACTGGTTCAAGAGCTCCAAGCATTTGTCGGTCTTGTTCCATGAGATAATCATCCACCGCGGACAGACATCCATCAAGTCCGGGATCGCTGAGATATTCGCTTGCGGGATAGATTTACGGATAATGAACCCGAAATTGCTCCGGTAGTACCAGGAATGCCGGAACGCTTCTATCGTCGCCATCGCGGATTTGCCCGCGCCGATCATCGCTTGCACAGCCCGAAACTTTTCCTCACACCCGTGAAACACCTTCTGCTTCTCGGTAATCGATTCCTGATAGATCAGCCCCGTCTTTTTGAAGCGGATCTGCGGGAACGGCACAACAATGTCGATCGGGTCCGGCGCGTAAACAACTTCGTTCTCAGGAGAGGCTACTTCGAGAACAGCGGTTTCCATAGTTTGTTCCTGTTGTTTTTATAGGGGTCGTGGACACACCGCAACTTCCGGTCTCGGAACACATAGCGCGCAACCTGTGAGGATGTCTTTGAACTTACAGCACCAATCGCAGGGCGATGCGTATGTTGCTCAAAATCGTCCATCACGTTGTCCAACTCATCGAAATCCATGCCGGTCGTGCCTTTCTTTTTCTTGGCTTCCAGCATCGCTTTATTGGCGATACCTTGGATCTCGTTTTGAAGTTTCTGGGCACCCGCAAGTAACTCTTTGCCCTTTTTGGAGTTATAAAGTTCCTTGCGCTCTTCTTCAACTGTTTTCGGAAGTTTCTTTTCCTGTATTAGCATGGTTCATCATCGCTCCACCAAAAGCGTCATGTTTAGGTGTTTCAGAGGAAGTTTTTTCAGTTTCAGACGAGGTTTGTTTGGGTATCAGATCGGGTAGCCCCGAAAATGGAGAAGTCCGTTCACGCGGCATCAAATGTTCGACTTCCCGCGCGGCTGCACCTAACACTTTTAGGAAATTCGGATTTATTGAATCCGGATCTTGGCGCATCTTTTCCAACTCAACAAGCCGGGTAAATGGACTTGCAATAGGTATACAGTCGAGAAGATCCTTCAGCGTTGATTGGGTTTCTTTGATCTTTCGGTAACTGACCCTTTGCGTACTATGAATCATCCGCTGAAAACGCTCCACGAGACACGCAAACACTTCTTTTTCATTCAAGCCGTTCTCGATCCCTGTTTGTAAATACTCGGGAAAACTATCTAAAAATGCCTGGACCGCCTGGCGATAAGGCATCCGAATCGCAACTATGTTTTGCGCAAATTTTAGAGCTTCACCAGAGAGTCGCGGCACATCTAATTTTTCAGCGGGCATGACGGTTGCCTCCCGTAACAAAAAAAGACGAATCCGTGCCGCTTGGCACAGTTCGCCTGTAAAAAAGTGATAATTTCGCAAAATTCGCGCAATTATCGCCGAATATTAAGATTTTTTTCGCCTGTATCTAAAAGTCTATCACACTTTTCAGAAAATTGTCAAGTTAATTCTGAATTTTACTTGTTTTTTTTCACAAATCAGGGTCTTGTGGCTGGCATACCGCACAAACAATCGGCACACCCTGGTCTTCCTTGAACGCCAGATCCGCAAACGCTTGATCAATTTGACACTCAAAAGGTTGGTTACACTCATCGCAGATTAACGACACATGATAGTCTGGATCATCGTGATGTTCCAAATACTCTGGCTGAAGTAAATCGTCAAAATTCATGGATCTGTCCTCCGTTTACCTTGTCAATTTTTTCTTTTTTCTTCTCTTCCTTGAAAATTATATATCGTGTCCGCGGACACGCTTAAACAATTAATATTTAGAATTTAAAGAGGGTACTCCCTCGAATTTTAAAATTAACTTTAAATTCGCGCGGAAGCAGCCGATAACCCACTGGGTATCAGCGTTCCCGAAAAATCCCGATTTTTCCGTTGCACGTGTCTATTTCAAAAGTCACATATCTGAAAATCCCCTTTCAGAACTATTTTGGTTTGCACAGGTTGCCGAAGGTTGTGGATGAATTGTTGGTAAAATTGTGGATAAGTCCCTTGGACACAGTGGTAACGTGCCTTCGATTTCACGCTGCCACCGGTATCTGCTCACGCCAATTGGGGTTCTGGTATAATCCCTTTGAGCAGATAGTTTGTCGCTTCCCGGAGTAAGTATCTTGACCATCCTTTGGCATTGATCCCAAAATACTTGTAGAGCTTCAGTTCGATGTCTAAATAATCTGGCTTAACAACGCCTTCTTCTCTCTCGGCTTTCGCTTGCGCGTTCAGCTCTTTTTGTTGTTCGGCATACACGCGAAGGAAGCCACGCGCCATCGCTGTGTAGTTCAGATGCCCCGTAACGATGTAATCCCGGTCCAGCTGTGCAAAGCCTTTTTCGTTGATCCAATCAATAGCACGTTCTACAGATGTTCGCGAGAGTCTAATCATCTCAGCCCACTCACATGCCCGTTTCTCAACGTTGATTTCACCGCTATCCAAATCGCAATGCATTGAGAGTATCAACAACATTCTGATGACGGCTTTCGCTTCCGTGTTCGCGAGCAAGCCTTGTAAACATATCCGGTGTGTCATCGAGATACTCAGATTGTAGAGCGGGTTCTTGCTGCCGCGTTTCTTTGGCGGGTGATGGATACGCCCGTAAACCTTCTTGTTTTTGATGTAAAGCGTTGCCATTCCGGTTGCGTTGATCACATCAATAAGGTTGTCCTTGCCGTAGAAGCATGACGGCGTACAACCGATGCGTTTTGCGAGTTTCGAGATACGCGCCCCATGTAGGATACCTGTCTCGGCGATCATGTTGCCAAGCAGACTCAGGAAAAAAGAGGTTGCGAGGTAGGTTAGATCGTGTTTAATGATGCCCTGCACGTGTTGATCTGTGTATTCGACTGCGGGAAGGGAAAAGTTGATCTCTGAGAGTTTATTGTAATCTCTGAGCATAAGAATCTCCTATCACGTTATGCAACCCAATTCGGCGCACAACGTTACTGAAGGTATGGCGAGCGCGGGAACGCTCGGACCTGTGAAATCAAAAAGGTTAAATGTAGAATATGCCGCTCCAACACAAACAAAGCGTACCGGCGTTCTACACACAATTCGTCAATAAAATAGTTCAATGTTATACACAACAGCGAGACCACTCGCTGAAAAAAGATATAGGGAGACCGATCGTCAATTACCGTTGTCATGATGTTTTGGCAGAGCAGGGAAGGTAGGTTGAGAACCCACCAGTGAGGTAGCTACTCCTCGCCCCTGATGCCGACAATCGGTAAATTGATTTGACAACCAGACGACTTTTAGTGTTTAATAAAGTCGTATCCCCAAATATCCATCTTATTTGGATCGATACCGCTATTTATGTGTACGATTAAGAGTTGTGGTGAACTCTTAATGAACAGCATGAATAGTGGACAGGTTGCTTAAAAATTATAGAGTATTTAAGCAAAAAATTCAAATTATATTGAAGTTCAGTGAAAATATACCAGCGAAGCTATATTTTCACATACATTGACATAAGCGATAACTACCGAAAAAAGTCTTTGGAATAAATCACTGTATTCAGAATTGCCAATATCGCTATGATGCCACCAGTGAGCTTCATCGGAAGTCTGGAGGCAAAAACAATCAGCGGTAACGCAATTAGGAATTGCAGTAAAATCATTTGGAATCGGATGTTTTGAAACGTGCATATAAATCTTGGAATCGCGTCGAGTGCCCGTATTAATGGGTTCAGTATCGTATACTTCCGCTCTTTCCAAGCAATGACGTGTTCAATGACCCATTCTTGTACTTTTTTCGGGGATCGCATATTGTTGGGTATATCTTTAGAGAACTCTAAAGTTTTTTTCACCATTGGGCAAACGGTATATCCTTGACCGTGTGAGGCCATCATAATCAATCCAATAAGTTTATGACGCTCTTCACGAACATCCAGGATAAAACCGCCATGCGGTGAGAGTTCAAAGCCTATACCGAATTCAATTGAACGCATATATCACCATATTAGGGTTGGTGGGTTTCATACCTACACTACCCTTTTTTATTTTTCAACGAATGCTATTCCGTTATCTGTGATTATCCATCCGTAACTCACTTCATGATAAACATGCCCGTCATCATGTAGATGTGCCAAAACACCAAGAATCAAAGCATTGGTGGTACCAGCAGTATATGTGGAATGTTTTAAACCGAGTCGTTTCCGAATTTCCTCCGGTTGGAGAAGCGGTTTTCTATGCGTCTTTTGGTCCCCTCTATACGTGACTTCTTCCGCATGGTATAACACATCCAGCACAACCTGCTTAAGTATCTCTAAACCGCAAGCCGAAAATCTGTTGCGCATGTTGTTGTTTGTTGTAGGGTTTTTGTTCTTTACCTGATATGTTCCTGGCGTTTCTGACATAATTTAACTCCTGTCGTTATTATTCTTAGTTAATCTGAGAATATAGACAATAAGGGAAGTGTTTATAGCAGTTGTGATCAGCAGTATCCACTTAATCCAACTGTCTCCACTATTACCGATAAAGTTGAGTATATCATCTGCGAAATATATCAGGATTATGAGTAAAGCACCCAGTAAAACACCTGTAAGAAAACTGTTAGACTTAGATCTTATACAACTCCTTATCGCAGTGTATATCATTGATGATATGAAAAGGGCTTTCCCTTGACACTTGGCATAATCCTTGTCAGAGGAGTGGATAGGACCGACACATAGACGTGCCGGCTGACAACCCTATCCGCCAAGGTAATATAATTCTACAATTTTTTTTCAACAAAGTCAAATTTCAATTCTAATAGCACCCCTCAAGGACAATTTCATTTCTCTTTTTTCTAATTTTTTTTTTTGAAAATTGGATACAAGAATCATTAGTCCCGCCGATGCGGGGGGTGTAGTGGTGGCGGTGCGATGCTGCCCCATACCCCTTTCTCTGAGCCGAAAAATCCCCCATGCGTGCGCGTTGGCGTGCTGGCGTGTGCGTTGGGACATGCCTGAAATTGCCACCGAACCCCGCGCAAATCGTGATTTTGAACTACTTAAAAGGTAGATTTTGCCAAGTTAACACCCAAAACCCCACAATTCACTTGACATTTCGCTTGGGATATGCTATAATACCCCCAACGGAGCGGACTGATCCCCAGATCGCTCAAAATATACAGAATTACCCAAAATTAAAGATATGAACCCCACGCGCGCATAAAAAGCAGGACGCGGCTTGACACACTCAAGGATCGCGCTTTTTTATGCTTTTTTCATGCACGTGACGTGGGTTCATTAGTCTATCACGCACCCGCGCGGTGCGTGTTTTTTTATGCCAACTACACAAGGAGCGAACAAAATGACCTATAAGCGTATGTTATTCGGTGTAATCCTTGCCTGTTGCTGTGTTGCTACGGCAATGACGGGCTACGGGTATGAGGTTCTGCCAAATGTGCGATTTCTCAGTGGTGGGACTGCCTTATTACTCGGTGGTTCTTCACTCGGTTGCATCGTGCTGTTTATCGTTGCCTACCATGTAGACAAGACAGACAAGCGGAGATAATCAACCAGATCGGGCGCGTCCTTCGGGGCGCGTCCTTCACTTTACGGAGGCATGCACAGAATGTCAGAACATTGCGCAAAGTGCGGTGAGTATACTTTTTTCCTTCTAACCAACGGCGTATGTCGTAAATGTCTGAGCAAGGATTTTAAGGTGATCGTTAGGCATTACACTTTCCAACATGGATATAGCAATATCGAGAAGATAGTATCCAGCAAATCGTTGCGTGGCGCGAAGGCGTTAGCAACGCGCTTGGCAAATCGTATGCTACCAGCAACGACTTTTAATCGTGCGTGGAAAGCAGGCGATGATGGCGAGTTTATACGGGAATCTGATAATGTCAAATCGGATGCAGGGCATCGTGATTTAATCATTGTAAAACGCCTATAACCCACTCATGGAGGTATCACATGGACAATATCAAAGAACGGATCAGAGCGATGCACGATGAGGAATTAAAGCGACTCGTGGACGCGTTAGATTTCATGTTATCAGGTTCTACGATCGGAGAAGCCGAAGCGTTTAACTTGATGGCAGAAATTGAAGCGGTAGCGATCGCAGAATACCAAGCAAGGGGCTTGGCAAGCACAGGGAGCAGTAACCCACTCGGTGGGCTGCCAGATGAGCAACAAGCGGGGTATATCGCATAAAACCAGATCGGGCGCGTCGAGAGCGGCGTGGAAGCCATCAAGGCGTGCAAATCGCTTGAAGAAGTCAAAGCGGAATTGACAGACGCTAATTTTCACGATGCTGTTAAGGCTCTACCATAAAAACGGGTGCGTCCTTCGGGGCGCGCCAAATCCCACAGAATAAGCGGTTGATACTCGAGGCGTGGGTTAAGTGCCAGCGGTTCTGGTGCAGGTATCAAGCGCGATCTTACACATGGAGATTAACCAGTGGAAAAGAATTTCGCGAGCGGTGACGCGGTGGCGGTCAATGAAAACGGCTTTGAAGTCACGGGCGTTGTCTTAGAGGTTTATGATGATGTGGTAGAGGTCGAATATTTAGATGAATTCGGCATGATGGACTTGATGGAGTTCCACGAAAATTTTGTCGAACATGTTATCTAAAAACGGACAGGCGCGGGATTACTACAACCCGCGCCGTCCATTCTCTTACTCAAAGGATATTTTATCATGCGTATAGAATTATCGCAAGCGCGCTTTGACGAAGGCGTTGATGACTTGGATATTGGGCATATTCTGTTTGATACACAGGCACAGCGACAAGTGGAGATTGTCAAGTTTTCGGGCTACTCGGAGATTGACGAGGAAACAGGCGCGGAACACGAGCAGATCAGCGTGCATTTCGGCGGTGTTGCTGATGACTTGAACGGACTGATCGACCTTGAGGACTTACAGCGTGCGATCTACCGAGAGCGGACTTTTGAGCCGATCGCGCCAGATTGGTTTGTGGAGGAAGTCAAGGGCGAGGTTGACGCGAAGACCGAAGCCGAAGCGGAAGCGAGAACGCTAAAGGAAGAAGCAGCCGCCGAAAAGCGGATACTCTCAGAGATCAGGGGCAAGGCGAAACAGCGCGATATTGAACACTGGAGCGATACAGAGTTATTCGCGAAAGTGAGCGGCGCGCCGTTGGTCGTTGCTGAGGAAATGCTTGTCTCTTATGAAAACAACCTTGCGCGCATGGCGAACAGCACACCGAAGCAGCTGCAGCAGATCGCGAACTTGACCGAAGCGCGATCCGAGAAGATAGCGGCAGCGTTTGAGTTAGGCAAGCGACTTGCGCGGTTCCATGCCGAGAAACCGAAGATCACCGCGCCGAGCGATGTCGCCGAACTGCTTATGTCTAAATTGCGGTATCTTCAGAAAGAAATCGTTGTCGTGTTGGCACTTGATACAAAGGGCGGTGTTACCAGCACAGGCAAAGCGGGCGAGATTGCCAGTGACTTGAAGTGGGGCAAGGTGCTAAACGAAACAACCGTATTTGAAGGCACGCTAAACGCTTCAGTGTTCCACCCGCGCGAGATTTTCAGATTTGCCATAGAGGAAAGCGCGAATTCTATCGTGTTGGCACATAACCACCCATCAGGCGATCCGCAGCCATCACAGGAGGACATCAGGGCGACAAAGCAGTTGATAGAAGCAGGCAACTAGATCGGCATCAAGGTATTAGATCACATCGTGATCGGAGATGGGATTTTCGTTTCACTCAAGGAAGAAGGTTTTATTTAGCAAAGCATGAGGACGGGGAGGCGCGAGTCTCCCCGATTTCACAATGGACGAACTGATTATCCTTGAAGGCATCGGACGCAACGGCAGAGATGAATTTATGGTTGTCTCTGGTGAGCGTATCGAGACACAGGCAGACCCTAATTTCTATCCGTTTGGACACGCCGTAACGTTCCGCTTGTGCCAGCGCGACGCGGGACGCATCGGACAGGAGACTATCACGGTTGCAGAGACAGCGATCTTGACAGATTGCGATCTCCCCTCGGAAGCACCCGAATTGCCAGCAGTGGAGACACACACACCGAAGCAACTCACGAAGCAACTCACGCTTTTCGGGGATACAGAGGCAGAACAAACCACACTCTTTTAACTAACAAAGAACACAGGGCGCGGCTTCGGTCGCGTCCACAACCAGAAGGATAAAAAAATGGGTTATTTTTACGAAAACAAAGAATTGCGATATACCTATGAGACGCGCGAAAAAGTAGGGGAAATTGTAAGGGCTTATTTGCCGTCTCTACAGGACTATCAAAAACTCGGACACACGCCAGAGGCAGCCAAACAGCATAAAGAGGCAAAGTTCAAGCAGGACGCAACGCTATTGGTGACGTTAGGTGCTGCTTTGAGGGATTGCCTACGCGTTGACATAGATAAAGACATTTTAGCGTCTTTTATTGCTGATGTTGTTGATGGCACGATTGAGAATATAGGGGACAGCCTGACCAAAGAATAACAAACAGGGCGCGGCTTCGGTCGCGTCCACAACTAACAGAAGGGGCAAACGATGCCAAATTATGATTTTCAGAGAGACAAATTCCATATCTGCTGGAGCCGCGGTGACGAACTGGTCTATCTTGACCGGGAATCGCTGCGCGCGCTTTCCACTGTGCTGTCTGCTGCGCTGAACGCTGACGAAGTGGAAATGCCAGTCGCTGAGATCGAGGACATGTTATCGCAAATCGACAAGATGGACGTGGAATTCGCCAAAGCCGAGTTAGCAAAACTCTAACACCGATAAACGGAAACAGGGGCAGGTGACTGCCCCTGTAAAAATAATTGACATTATTATTGACACTGCTATTGGGATATGCTATAATAAGGACACAGGAGGACACACACATTGAAACTTTTAGAGGGTGTGCTGGACGGTACGCCTTACACGATTATCATTGAAAGCGGTCTGTTGATATTCTCGCGCGGTGCGCATCGGCACGCTACGTCGGGCCCCGCCTCGTTGTTGGATCATTTGCTGGCACAGGGTTGGGAACTGCCTCACTCTGACGAGTCATGGCTCTGCGAACTTGCATTTCAAGGCGCAGACGTAGTGAAACACTTACTCGACGAGAAAGGACACTGGGATTTGGTCACCGCTGATGACATTGATGCTGCCCTAAAGCAAGGGATCGCGGATACGGAACGACAAGAAGCGATCCGAACCCTGTTGTTAGGACGCATTGATAAACAACTGGAGGACACACCATGAAAGGCACACGACCCCTTGACAACGCAGAAATCAAAGCGGTTTCAGAATCTTTTGAGGGACAGTTCGCTATCCGTAACCGATCGCTGTTTCTGTTAGGTGTTTCCATCGGTGGACGCATTGATGAGCTCTTATCGCTCACCATCGGCGATGTGTGGCAGAACGACAAGCCTGTTAAAGATGTGCTTTACAACAAGGAGATCGTCAAAGGTGGCGAGGTGGCTCGCGCGGTACCGCTAAATGCGGACGGTCGGGCTGCGGTGTTAGACATCATGGCATGGCACACGGAAAGGGCAGGGCTGTTCGGCGCAGTCGATAAGGACACACCGCTGTTCGTCTCACGCGTCAAGAACAAAAATGGGACACCCAAGCGGATGACCACGCAGGCAGGCAGCGACGCGCTCATGGCAGCGTTTGACAAGGCAGGACTCAACGGTAAGCTCGGCACGCACTCGATGCGTAAATCGTTCGCGCAACGCTTGTATTCACAAACCAACGATATTTTTGTTGTCCAAGAGATGCTCGGACACAAGAATGTTGCCACAACACAGAAGTATCTCGGTGTCAATTATGCCGAAGTACGCGAAGCTCTCGAACTGATGTCTGTGCTTGTCGCAGGCACAGAGAAGAAACAAGCCACACCGGTACACCGTGCCAGCGATGATTCGCTGATTGCGGAACTCGCCAAGCGCGGGTATAACGTCACGGGTGTGGCGAAGTAAGGAGATAGGGGCGGGCAACCGTCCCTCATACGAAATGGCAAGTTTGAATAAAGAAGGGTTGATTGATGGCGCGAAACAAGCCTGTCAAAACGGATTATCGTTTGATGAATATTGTAACCTCATCAGCAAGGTTATTATTTCAGGACAACCCAAAGAAGAAGTTAAAATACTGCTTATAAATCAGAATATCCATTTATACTTTGAAGGCTTTGCGGATGCGACCGATCAAGCGGATCAAAAGTGTATCCTGAAAGCCCTTACGGATAGGGGCGGAGAATGCACCAAAACGCAACTGTTGAACCAGATTCAGTTTCACATGGATACCGATATATCGCCCTACAACTTCGTCTCCGCGCTGGCTGCCCTTGAGAAACAAGGGGAGATCCACCAGCGGGAAGAGGATGGGATTGTGTATGTCACAAAGAAAGGAGTTTCATGATTCACATTACAGACGAGTATATTCACCCTACCGAAGGTTGCTACCAGATACAGGTACTGACCTTTGAAAGGTTTCAAGGCAAAGTCAGCCATGCACATGCCAATGGCAACCTCAAAGCGTATCTGCGCAGCGCGGAGATCGCTGCGCTGCTCTCTGAACAACTTGGATTCGAGATGCCCGACACGCCGCGTTTTGCGCAGGAGCGGTTGGGCGAGTTCAAGATTGCGATGCATCCGGGCGACTCGGTGATCTTGATCCATGTTGCTCGTGTTTCGGAGACAGAAAACACAAACGGCAATAGCAGCACCCATATTGATAAAGTCATCTGCTTGGAGTTTTTTCTCTATGGTGGTGGCAAAGAAGCTGTTGCGTTACATTTCATCCACGAAGTCGCGATGCAGGAAACGACTATACAGGAGATGTGGCACGCTGTTGGGGATGTCGTTGCTGATTTCGTGAAAGAGAATACGGATGAAGGAGGTCAGAACGGTGGCGAAAGTTAGCGCGAAAGAAAAGATCCAAGCGTGGCTTGAGGATCCAACCACGCCTTACGATGCTTGGGAGCGGCTGACGTATGACGAGATCGCCGAAAAAACGGGTGTCGGGCGATCAAGTGTCGATCGACACCTTGTTATCCTTGTGGCACGCACACGGGGCTACGAGGTTGCGGAAGTCAAACGCCGCAGACAAACCGCCTGGACCGAACGCGTCAATCGGATGACACCCGACAAGTTAGATCGGTTGAAGGCATACCGCGCGCAGGATCCGCCGCTGAGTTACGAGGAATGCGCTGTGCGGTTAGATCAATCGCTGTGGTCAGTGAAATACCACTGCGAGAAGGAAGGGCTATAACGATGGTCAAAGAATTTCAACTCATGGACAGCGTTGGGAAGGTCATCGGACACGGTGAGATTGACGGCGATGTGTATCGCCTGTTTTCCCAAGACGCTGTTCCTAACGCATACAAAGAATTTGAGAGTCTCGAAACGATGCTTGCTGCGTCTGGCGGTACGGGTATCCAGCCCGCGCTGTTTGACTCACCCGCCCGTCCGCGGCAACTCAATTTGTTTTCGTGTTCAGATAAAGTATAAGGGGCGCATAAGCACCCCTACAAAACCCCTACGCAAAAAGCGTAGTTCCTATAACGGTTTTGCGGTGTGTATTCTATCACGCCGTGAAACCGAAGTCAAGGAGATTTACACGTGGAAAAGAAATGGATAGATCCTACTGAGATTTACGTCTATGAAGTTTTGAATAACCGTGATCTCAACCAGAACTACATCTTGGATATAACGGAATCCATGACGAATAAGGGGTTCCTGCCTGAATTCCCGATAGATGTTTTTCGATCTGAAAACCTTGCCAACATTGAAACCGAGTTACCGTACGTGTGTGCGTGTGGCGCGCACCGCACCCTCGCCGCCACGAATGCGAAACTCGAAAAGGTGTTGGCACACATTCACGACGGCAAGGAAGAAGCGTTTATCGAGATGATGCACCTCGATAACTTCAAATTCGATCCTGCGCTGAATACGGGTATCGGTCAACCCTTCACGAACAAAGAGAAGCGCGCCGCTGTTACGCAGCTCTTACTGCTCCCGAAATTCTTTGAGCAGACGAATTCTGCCTTACATGAACTCTGGAATATCCCGGATACCAACATCCGGCGGTGGCGGGCTGAAGTCGTCGAACTCCTGGAGACCAATTCCCCGAAGTTAAGGATCTGGGCGGTGTCCGACGGTCGGCTCGCACGGCTTCGGGAATTGGCTGCCTCGCCGGAGCGTAAGGACGCAGCAGGCAAGATCGTCAAAATCCGTAAGCCTTTCGTTGATGCCTCGGATGACGAGAAATCCGATTTTTGGGATGACATAGAGATAGACATCGCCGAGTTAGGCGAGACGCACGATGTCGGTATGGATGAGGTTCGGGCATGGATGAAGCAGGAATGGAAAGTAGATTCTTATTGGCATCCGTACGAAGATGTCACCATGAATCAGCTCCGAGAACTCCACAACCTTGTCCTTTCCAAAGATGCCGCGTTCCTTCAGGCGTGTCTGGATGCCACGCAGGCGGATCGGGTAGCCAAGTCGCTTAGCGAGAATTTTGAGAAAGCCGTTGAAACCACTAACAAGGTTTTCAAAAAGGCGTATGCGCCGCAAGAAGATAAGTGGTCGTCCCCTTTCAGAGCGATGCGCAAAAGGTTCGCTGAGTTCGTCCGATCGCAAGGTGAGCCGTATACGGACTTCCAAATGGAGATGTACGACTACGATACCGATCTGCGGAAGTCTGGCGATGCGGAGCAGATTCAAGCGATTATCAATTCGCACAATGCTGTCACCGCAGCAATAGAGGACGAAGCAGATTGGCTTACCGGCTTCATGGATGCCGAGGAACAGTCGCTGAAAAAAGAGCGAAAGAAGGCAGAGGCAGATTGGCGTAAGCACCGCAAATCGCTCATTGAAGCCGTACAGGCATACCCGCGTCCCGTCGGTGAAACGACACTCCTATTCAATGCGGATGCGTTCCGCCGACAAGATGCTGGCACCTTTCAGAAGCTTATCGACAGCGAGGAGCCGTCCGCAAGGAAGTTCACAGCGACAATCGAGAGTGAGGCGTATCAGATGCGGGAGGTCGCAACCGCGATAAAAACGGACGCATCTTGGGTTCAGAAAATCCCGGTACCGAAGCCGTTGATTGAGGCACCTGTCCCGGAGGAAACAACGGAGACCGCTATACAAAAAGAGCTTCGCGTTTCTGATATTCTGCCGGATGCCGAGGTTATCAGTATAAAAGTGTGTTTCTCAGGGAATCGTGATAGTGTCTGGTTTGAAGATAACAGCCGGTCTCCGGGTGCGGTTCCGCTTTCGGTTGTCCCCGAGGAGATCCTCGCAAACCTCGTTATGCTTATCCGTGATACGAACCGCTTGAATACTGTTGCTGGCGAGCTTGTGTGTGCACTTTTGAAATTAAATCTCAACGATTTTCGGATGAAGTACGGTCTGGAAAGAGCATGTATACATTATGATTGCTCTGTGGAAAATCTATGTCAGATTACAGGACTTTTCCCGGATCAGTTTGATGAAGCGGAAGCAGAAGCCTTCCGTAAGAGTATGCCTGTGCCACAGCTCAATGCGTGGATCAATATTTTGGAATCTATGAAGCGCGATGTTGAAACGCGCGAGAACTGGGTGACTGAGATAACCTGAGTGTCTCCGGACGTGGAAACGGATACTGCGGAATGGCCAAGCTATGATACATGGGAAAAATGGAAAGATACGCGTGGCTTCCGTAGTGCCTTCGTTGCCATGCTGGTAGCAGTTGGCTATGAGAAAGACGAGGCAGGGGCTATCTGCTTTATGTGGTGTTATAAAAATAAGTAGGCTCCGCCAAATGGCGAAGGGTCTTTAAAGAGGCAGGGGCGCGGCGACGCGTCCCTGATATTCAATGGATAAATATGAGGGAGTCCGACAGCGAAAACGTCAACAGCGAAGAAAGTGGTGGCAGACGTTCTGTCGCCAATGGCGATGCTTCTTCAAATGCGGACACGATTATGAACCGTATCCGTCTTATGGCGCGCAATATAAGTGTAAACTTTGCGGTTATGTAAAGGATAGTGGTGTGTAAAAGTATTAGATAGAGAAAAACCGTGATAAAGGAGATCTCGATGAGAAAGAAAAGAATTAAACCACCCCAGAGTTTTGAAGTCACACGGCGAAAGTCGGTTGAACGCCCGAATGCTTATGATCTTCCGCTGGAGATGCTCTCTATCGTGGAATGGCATCCCGATCTGAACGCGGAATTACCGCCCGAACAGGTGCATTTGGTGATTAAGTTAGGCGGTGAATCGGAAGCCGATAAGTTAGATTTGCTCTTACGCTTCCAGTCGCCAGAGGCGTTAGGCTTCGTGATTGAAGAACTCATCGCTTACAGGAAACGCGTCTGGGCGGATGCTGAACCGATCAACCCCGACGCTGAAGTGGAGGACTAAACTGACGCATGGATGTACAACACTGTCGATACTGCGGCGACTTCTACCGCATCGATGACGATGAAATGGCAATAGAAACCGATGACGGCTGGGTTTCAGATGTATGCCGTTCCTGCCAAACGGAAATACTTGAGAATGCTTGGCAAGATTTGCCAGACTTCTACTTTCCCTTTACGGAGGAATGATATAAGTCTGATCTACAAACACAGAACCCTCTATCCCATTACAGGTAGAGGGTTTTCTGTGTTTAAAAGGTGCGTGGTGCGCACCACGCCTACCGGAGAGCCGGTTCCAGTAGCGCAAGCAGCAAAGGTATCAGCAGCCAGGCGAGTGTACTGCGTCCACCCCGCTCTCCACGATTTTATTGTTCCACGATTGTATTGTTAGGTTTATTCCGCGGAAACCATGTATCAAAGTTCGCATGAAAATCAGATGGTACTTCCGTTCCGTTGTCTTGAAAAATCTGCAGCATCTCTTGACGGATCGCATTCACTTCCGCGTCGCTGAGTGTATCGCGAGCGATCAAGCCCTCAATATAATCCGTCATTGCCAGGGGGATAATGATCCCGCGCTGCAGCAGCGGATACTTCAAATCTTCATAAGGCATCTGCTTTGTGAGTTCCTCAGTTTCAGGTGTTAAACTTTCATTTTGCATAATCAGTGATTGCCTCCTGTATAAGGGTTTGTATTTCCTGTTTGATTTCAGGGTTTGTCATGACATGGAGTTGTAATCTGCCGTTCTTAACTTTTTGCACATACTGGTTGTGTACCGTTGTGTATATCGCTTTGCGTGCCTCACAGATGCCTTCAGCCTCCCGTCCGTGTGTGTCGCGACACCAGAGGTTCGTCTCAGCACCACAAGACGGGCATGGGAAACACGTCGTAGATAACGGTGGATGCGGTATACGTTTCCGATAGGGTCTATACGGGAATGTTAGGCTCAAATCGCAATTCCTCCTCCGATTTCGGTCCGAGCAGCCGCCGGGCAATGACTTGACATCTGTGTGTGTTTGCGAGTGCCTGCAGCGTCGATCGCAGAAGTGGGTGTGAATCCTCAATTACAGCGTAGGCACGTTCATGCGTATTGTTATCAGTGAGTAGGACAAGGTACATGGTTTTTCTCCTATCATTAGCATATCCTGAACACCCAGCCGATAAACCGTTGGAGCCAGTTTAAGGGGTATTCGGCGCGGAGTGTCTGGTATCGGATCTCATAACGTTCCAGGGTTTTCTGTAAAATCACGTTCTGGTGTTCTGAAGACGTAAGTTTGTTTTGCTGTGCGTCAACAAGGTCTTCGGCGTATTTCTTTTCTTTATCCGCCGCGTGCCGGAGTGCGATCTCGTGTTGTAACTCGCGTTCAAGCTCTTGTTTGTCTGTGATCTTGACGAGAATATCGGTTTTCGCGACCTCAATATCTTCTTGGACTTTCGCGTAAGCCGTCCGTATCCGTCGAACCGCGATATCCGCGCTTTTCTGCGCGTCCTGACACTTTTTTAGATACGCCGACCGGGACGGATGTTTCAACGGCGACGGCATCTTCGTCTGCTGCCACCGGCGTAACGCTTTCTCGACCTCGTAGCGTGTGAAGATCAGACCGCCGACCTCGATATGTTCAGGAAGTTTCCCGAGCTGTAAGGTTTGCAGTTCCGACGGTAGGATCGGAAAAACGAGATGTGCCCTGTGTTTCTTCGCCATGTTCCTCACTTCGGGAGTTTCACCTTATGTTTCCCGGCAATAATATCGCGTGCGACCTGGAGTGCCTCGTCTTTGGACTTGAAACTGTCGAGCGCGGTATACCCTGCATGGAGTATCCACAGTTTTTTGCCTTTTGCCGTGGATATATCCGAGTAGGCGATGTCCTCTTTCCGGGCTTTATGCACCCGAAACCCCTCTATATTGTCGAGGTTGAGGATATTGTCTTTGTATTCAAACCAATTTCCCGTGTGTTCCATGATGTGCTCCCTTAACGGCTGATTATATGTAGCCCTCGCTTGCTCTGAGGTACGCTTAGGACCAGTGCTGATGCGAGTTGTTCATTGAGTTCATTCATTGCTGCGATGAAAGCTTCGAGAGCGGGTGCCTCCTTGAGTTTGCGCAGAACCATAATCTGCCTGTAGGATGCAGCGCGTTCGTCTATAAACTGCTGGTACTCCGGTGCGATCGGTGCTGACATACTACACCTCACAAATAACGCTATCCGGGTGGACAATATACGGTAACTTCATACTGCCAACGCGCACGACAAGGTATTCCCCATCATGCCCAATGCACTTGCCTTCCTTCACTACGTCTGTTTCCACACCAGCCGCGCGGTTCTGTGTGTAATGAACAACTTTGAACCGGACCTTATCGCCTTTTTTCATGTCTTACTTCTCCTGTAATGCAGCACTTCGCCGGGTTTCGTACCCGGTGGCGCGGTGCGTTTCGGTAAGCCCCGCAAATCTGCAATCGTTTTGTCTAACGCTCTGGCGATCGTAGCGAGCACATCCGCAGGCACGTCCGTGAGTACATCGCGTTCGAGATCCACGATATACGTGACCTTCAGCCCCGCTTCATCTGCCAATTCTTTGGCAGTCATTTTAGCGGCTTTGCGTGCCTTATAGACGTTATAGCCGATCGATTTCTTGTTGATTTTCCGTTTCTTGGGTGGCATCGTTATTCCTTACCCTGTCGGCATCGGGAGTGGGTTTTCTATAAGATACTTCGCTGCTTCTATTTGCTGTTGGTGTCTTTCAGGAAAATGTTTTTCCAGAATCTTTTGACCCCGCAACATTTGTCTTTCCACTGCCTTCCATTGTAGTTTGGTAAACCATCGACCGCCATAGAATTTGAATCTCGGATAATTCAGTGATAAATATCCCAAATACTCATGCAACACAAATTCTAAGCATCTATAGAAGCTATAATTCCTTTTACGAAACATTTTCTTCTTCATCCTCTCTGCGTACCGAGATTAAAAGCCCTTTGTGATTCACACCGACTTCTATCAGGCTCTCACGGGATATGAGGTCTGTTGTGCAGTGATTGATACCGTTTATGATCGGCATTATGGCTTTCTTTCGGAGCGCACCATCTTTCCTGAAATAGTCTTTGATATGCGCGTCCTCAACTTCAATCGTGATCTTCAATATTTTCCTCCTAAAAAGGTTTTCCGACGATACGCAGTGCCGGGACCTTGTCGTTTCCTTGAAGAAACCCTTGAAGAAACCCTTTATATGCCCCTATTTGCGTCACGCGCTCCACCCTCTCTACCTCAAGGTAGCCGTATTCTTCGCGATCGACAACAACCGGCATATCGTCATCATATTGTTCCAACATTTCCTTCAATTCCTTGACAGTCACGTGTTATTTCCTCTATTTCTCTGTCCATATCTTTTCGCAAGCCTCGCATTTATACACATTTTTGCCGTTAACTTTAAATATCTTGTGTATCCTGGCTGTACAGGTCGGGCATGTCAGTTGTGGGAAACCAGCGATCATTTTAGACTGAAAGCCGTGTGAAAATGCTTTGAGTTTGTCTAACTTCATCAATCGTTATTCCTCTTCATTTCAACCCTTTTATCACCCATTTGATGACGAAATAGAGTATCCACACACAGATGAATGTAACTACGCCAAGCGACCAAGCGGACGCACCATTATAACTATTACTATACTTAATCACACCAACAACAACAGATAGAATGATTGAAGCTGCGGTTGTCAACCTAAGAAAAAACCTGTTCCAATTCATAGGGTTATTCCTTCTCTCCGGTGCCCGTCGCTTCCTCAAGCAATCGCCAGCCCCCAACACGCCGTGAGAAACTCACGATCGGCAGCCTGCGGAGTGCTTCCGTGCCAGCACGCTCGAAGTCGCCAGTCAACACCGGTCCGATCATCTGTGCAGCGACCGAGAACGTTGGGCCCGCGGCTTGTTTCGCCAAGAGGTTCGACATCTGATACCAGTTCCCTTCAGCATACATCGCCAACTCGAACATCACCGAGGCGATCCCAAGACTTTGTGCCGCGGCAAGCCCTTTGAACATCCGATCCAGCATCGTCTTATCGTCGTCATCGCCCTGTAAGGCAGAATAGAGCCAGAGCAGCCCCCCGGTACCGAGTCCCATCATGCCTGTCGCGGCAACGAAGTTGCCAAGCGGTTCGAGATTGCCTTGCTTCGCTTCCCGATAGGCGCGGCGGAGTTGGTTGTAGACCAACCTGTTCTGCTGGAGCATCCAAGACTTATATTTCATGAACACCCGGATAAGCGGGTTTTTCGACAACATAAACTGCGGTAGGCTGGTGGCATCATACTGCTTGAAGGCTTCGTCAGAAATATAGAACATCGAGCGGAGCATCGTGCCCGCGAGCCGTTCCGCATGTGTCAGTTCACCGCCCTGTTCGGACGAAAACACTGTGTCCACCTCGTTATTCAAGATCAGCTCCTCTGCGGCTGCGAGCGTTTGTGTGAGCTGTCCCGCCGGTATATTTGCGATCACCTCCTGATTTAACCGCACTGTGTCCATCTCGCGGCCGATCGCATCTCGCTTTTTGCCTTCCGCTTCGGCGTATCGCTGGATTTTCGCTTTGGCGTTCTCTAAGCCGATGCCTAAGCCAGAAGCTCTGCTAAACTCATCGGATTTCGAGAAAAATGTCCACCGGGAGCCGAGGTATTTGTCCGCGAGCGTTGTGTCCGCCATAAATTTCCGGGCATGGCTCAACCCGCGTGCGAGCTGTTGCATCTGTCCTCGATACTCTTTGTTCGACATGTTCCGCAGTCCTTTGAAAAGCGGGTTGGCACCGGTGAGCATCGAGATCAGTGGTATCTCTAAAAGGTTCTGGATCGCAACACCGTGGTTCAGCGTTAGCACTGTGATTGTATCGTTGATCTTCTTCCAAAACTCTGACGATTCCATTTCCAGCGGATCCCGGGTATGCCAATTCCCAAGCCCCAAGACGACCGAATGCACCGCGTTTTTCCGTTGTGCGAGCGTATTGTAAAACTCATGGATATGCCGTGCCATCGTTGCGTGACGTTGGTCGATGTTTTCACCGACAACCTTCCAATTCCCGTTAGATTGTTCAATCAGCCCGATGCGTTCCAATTCTGATAAAGTTGCATCATCGAGGTTCATCCGCGCAATATCTATCTCCTGGTAACGCCCCGTTTTCTTGCCGTCGGCATCGCGTTCGAGCCAGTGTAGCATAATATCCAAAGCTGTCTCGACACCGGAGGCAAACTGTGGCATCCGTTCAAACATACCTTCTTGCCCGGAATTCAGAGCCTCGATGACTTTCCGAAGCGCGGCTTCACGGGGTGTTTTATCGAAGTTCATCACCTGTTCGATGAGCGTTTTCATCCGCGGCGAGTCCCCGATGAGCGGGTGCTGCTGTCCGATCGTTGCGACTTCCGCCAAACGATCCCATAACCGCATCCGGTTTTCTGCCATCAGTGAAATATCGCGCGCATAGAACCGATCGTCCGTCTCACGGGTGCGTTCCAGGTGTCCGTAGTAGCCGACGCGCCCTTCGCCCTCATAATAGTTCAGAATACCCTGTAAGGCTGCGTCCTCGTTCGCGACGTGGTCTGCGACGATGCGAACCATCTCGTAAGCGGTCGTGGCGGTTTTGCCCGTCGGGAGGTGTGTATACAAGAACCCACCGGGATCGATTTCGATCTCAAAACGTTGCAGGAGCTCTTTTTCTGCAGCGGGGTCATCAGAGGCGAGCAGTTTATTCAGGTCGTCCTGCATTTTCTGGAGTGCCGAGTATTCCTGTAAAGGCGATTTGCCTCTAAAATAGTGGGGCATATAGAGTTTGTTCGCTGCCCTGTGCGCTTCCTCGATGGTGTAGAATTTTCCGTCTTTGACGTAACCTCTGCGTTCTGCATCCCATTGGAAGCCGTCAAAGGACTCACCGTACCATTCTACCTGTTTCCCTGCAGCATCGGTTACATAGAGCTTCTCGTTAATATTCTCCAGTTCGCCCATGAGTTCAACGATCTTCTGCGTGTCGTGGATCAACATCTCACGCCAGGCTTCCTTTAACCCTTCTGCGAGATCAAGCAGTTCCTTATCGTTCTCGATCGGGGTGTTATACTCGATGAAGTTCCAGACCTTTTCTGAGAGTTTCTTGCGTGTCGATGTCCGGGTTTTCGGTGCGACGACTTCGGTGCGGAGGCTTGTACGTTTGCGGGCGAGTTTATTGAACGCGAGCAGATGCGGTTCAAGTGTCGATAACGCACGCCCGGCATTGAGTTTCGAGATGTGCTGCCGTTCACGCAAAATCTCTTTGAGCACATCGGCGGGTGAGGGGGTATCCGAACCTTCGGGGGCTTCGAGTTCTGTGAGTTTTCCGAACCCGGAGACGAATTCGTTTTTCGTCATCCGTGCCCAGCGACGCGCCGTTGGGGACCAGGCTCTCAAGATTTTCATGATACCGGCGTTAGAATCGACAAACGTGTTGAGTGCTTTTTCACCGATCTCTGCGGTCTTGGCGCGACCGCGACCTTCCATGGCGAGGTCTTCGGGTGCATGCACACGATATACCACCGAGTCGGGGTTGGTGCGTTGGACTTCTGCGGTGTAGTCAGAGAGCAGCTGCTGTTCATTGCTTTCATCGACAGTCGATTCCGCATCTGTCGCTTGGACGAGTCCGTAAGGTTTGTTATTAATTCTGATATACAGCAGATCGTCGAGCGACACTTCGCCCGGCACAAGGATTTCAGCAGCTTTGCCTTCATGGAGCAGTTTAATAGCGTCTTCACCAGCGACACGGTAGCCTTCCGCGACATCACCGATTTCGTTTTTGATGCGCTGCAGGATGCGTTGTGCGCCTTCAAAGGTCTCTGCACCGGTATTCGCGGCTTCCGCAAGTTTGTCAATGTCGCCAGATGTTTTACTGCGTCCGAGTTCTTCATAGACAATCCTTTCAACGAGTGCATCGTAGAACATAATCGAATCTGTTGTCCCGACAACTGCGCCTTTCTTTCGGATAAGGTGCTCTGCATCAAACGCATACCCTTCATCACCGCTATACCGGCGATCTACAGGTGCGAGGAACACAAAGTCGGCGTTGTCTGTGACTGCATCCCAGTTTGATTTTGTGGTTGTCGCGACATGTCGAGAAGCAAGCAACTTATTGGAATTGTAAATCGCAGCACTCACATCCCCTGCCATAGAACGACGGTGTCTTATGTTGTGTTCGGCAGGATATGTCGGTGATTGGACATACTCTATCTTCATGGTGCCAGGGACATGCATCAGTCGTGCGGAGATCGTGTCTGTAATCGGGTTGAGCGTGCCTGCGCCCCCCATTTGATCGTTGGTGGAGCGCGGATCGCTTTTAATCTTATCCAGCCATGCTTTGACAGCCGTTTGTTCGTCGGGTGTCATCTCATCAAACTCGACGACCCCTGTGAGTTCATTTTCGCTTAAGGGCGTGAGATAAAACTTTTGACCGTCAATCACGCGCGTCACAAGTAGTCCTTCAGGTGTTCGGAGCAGTTCCAAATCTCCAAACATTTCTGCAACATTTCGATTCATTGCCCGAGCTTCTTCTTGGAAACCTGAAAGCGGATTAGATGCGTGAACAAACGCACTTGCTATTTCCCGAACTGCAATATCTTCTACCTCAAAGAACCTGTCTTTGATTTTCGTGCGTTCGACTGCGTTTTGGAGAATTTCTCTCCACTCGCGGGATCTGTCTGCGTAATAAACCTCTTCTATTGCTTTTATGTTACTATATATGGTGTACGCTTGGTAGAGGCGATATGGATGGATTTTGTCTATGATTTTCTGAATTTTCTGTCTGAGTCGTTTGTTGTCCCATCCCTCTGATACTTCGGCAACCCTGTGTTTTACAAAAGTCTTCAATTCACCTTGTAGTTGTTTCTCTTGTGAAGCACTGAGTTTATTTGCTTCAACAACTGTTTTTTTCGGGATCGTCTTATAGGGTCTCGGTGATTCGAGTGTGTCTTGACCTTTGCGTTTTGTGCCGGGCTGCTCTTTACCGGAAAGCCTTTCAAGCGTGCGGTTGAGGATTGCATCCGTTTCTTTTTGTTCTTGTGTGCGGGTATCTGGGTCTCCTTGCTGACCGATATGGTCAATCCCTGTCACACGCTGTGAATTTACCCACACCGAATCCACGCCATCAATCGCTTGTAGTGAGCGTGCAAGGGAAACTGCTGCGTCATCGCCCCACATCGCGATATGCACCTGCTGTCCTTGACGCACCGCGAAAGCATCTTTGATATACTGTACGGGGTCTGTCCCGCCACCGCGCAGTGTGGTATCTGTCCACGCATCCACGATTTTCCCGGTCTTTTTATCCACAAAAATCAGTTCCGCCACATCCGATGTGCGCCGTTTGATGCCCATCATATAGGTCGCTGCTTCGCGCGCCCCGCGGATGAGCGGGTTCTGGTAAAGCGGATCGGTCGGCTTGACTTCACCCGAAGGGTCCGAGACCGCCGCTGCGCTGGTATCAAATTCTACAGCACCCGGATCTAACACGGTATCTTCATGCCACGTATACTCACCGTTTTCAAAGGTTCTGTAGGCGTAAGTGCCGGAATCGACGATAATATCTTCTGCCATGAGCGTGCCGAGTTCTTTATGCCATTGCATAGCGGCGCGTTTATCTGGGTCGGACCACTTCGCAACGCCCGACGGATGGTTATGGATACGCAGAATGCTATCGGCTTTTTCCTTGGCAGCCATTCTTTTGATATGCGCAAAGTCACCGGCTTTCGTCTCACCTTTGCGGTTGAGGCTCATCGGCTCGATCTTCACAATCCTGTCGTTTTTCCTGTAAACAATCCAGGTATGTTCGACCTGTGGATCCCGAATGAGTTGCCCAAGCAATGCAGCTTCGGCAGCACTTTTCACGAGATGCCCACGCAACCGGAGCGGTAGTTTCTTGTGGATGTGCTCGGCGATTCGTTCCAGCCGTGCCGCGATTTTGGTGTCCGTCTGCTGTCCGATAATATCGCGAACGATTGCCGGAATATCTATATCTGACCCTTCGCCATTTGGCGGAGCCTCTGCATCAGGTGTTTGTGTCGCGTCAAAATGATTCGGATCGACACCGCCGATCTGTTCAAGCACTTCAGGCAACACGCCAGACGGGATCACCCGACCGTGCAACTGACTGCCATCGAGCATCGGGATCACACCCATCACGGCGTGTCGTGTGTTCTGTGTCGAAAGGTCTTGCCATTTCGGGAGGATCAACCCGGTTGCCATGAACATCTCAGAATCGACATACGCATCCGCCGTTGTGTCTTCTGCTTCCCAGAGTTGTTGCCCTTCTCGCATATCAGCGATATGCTTAAAGTCGTATGCAAGTTCTCCCTCGGTCAACCGGTGTTCACCTGTATGGATCCCCTGAACGGGTGTACCGCGGGGGCCCCAACGGACATATTCCGTTTCCGATGCGCCTTTGCGGAGCGGTGCTTCAAAGACCGCCCAGACGTGACCATCGGCATCGGTATAAATCCCTGCGAAGGTGCGACCGTAGTGTTCGTAGCCCTGTTCGCCGTTGATGACTTTCTGTACGAAGTCCCAACTCCGGCGCGGGAGTTTCCGTTTCACCGCCAACCGCACGACTTCTGCGGTTTGACCGGTATCGGGATCGGTGTAGATCGTGAGCCTATCGGTTACCTGCCCATCTTTAGAATTCAGATCATTCGCGCCGACATCTAACTCACCCAACTCGCGCCTGTAGGCGACAATCCGTTTCAGGCGCGATTCAAACTGTTCATAGAGACGGGGCTGCTCTGTCGTCGATTGATGCAATAACCGCTGGAAAAACTGTTGCACCGTCGGAATTGTGTCCGTGTCAATAAACCCTGTATCTCCTGCGATTTCGGGGCGGTCGAGTCCAAGCGTATCGGCGATTTCAAATTCACCCGTATCATACATATCCTTCCAGAGCTGCGCGAGTGCCTCTTGTCCGTGTACGCCGAAGACATGCCCGCGTTCACCTGCCTGCGTCTCCTCAAACACATCGGCTTCCGGGTCATCGTCGAGGCTTGTTTGTCCCTCCACTTTGTCGATGTTCTGCATCAAGGCGTTATCTGCCTGTCCTGCGAGCGCGCCCATCTCTGCGAATTTCGCGAGTGTCGCGCCTAACACACGATCCCCACCGGGTAGATCCTGATAGACGACCTGGTATTGCGGATCGATCGCTGAGTTCGACCGTTTGCCTCTGCCCAAACCCTGTTCAAAGGTGTTCACATTCCATGACGACTGCACCAGGTAATGAAAAAGGTTATTGACTTTATCTTTGATGACATCCTTCACGGGGAGATTAATACCGGTGAGTCCTGCGGGTCCCAGCACGATGAGGTTCAAATCCGTGGTTTCCGAGAACGCCGTTGCGAGTGCCTCGCGGTCAGTGTTGGCGCGTCCCGAAATCTCGCCGGAAGCCATACCGGCATCGGCGGCGATCTGGTGGATAATGTCTGCGGCGAAAGGGAGGCTCTCTATCTGCTGTATCTGACCTTGAATCAAACTCAAGAGTTCTGTCTGGAGACGTTTCAGGGTCGGGTCGATAACGCGAACGGTGTTCCCGTCTGCGTCGTATTCCATCCGTGGCACAACAACCGTATATTCGGAGCCGTCGCGACGCGTGCGCACTTCTGTGATGTGTTCATGTACGGGGAACGTGTTCTCGTTGGCAACGAAATCGATGAGCAGATCGAAGGGGCCGGCAGTGTCTTGTCCGCGGGCTTCTGCGCGTTCGGTGGTCGCTTCCCAGGTGTTTTCGAGTTGCACGATCACCTTATCGCCGTTTTGGAGTTTTTCCCGGAGATCCGTCTCCAGCCCCTGTGCTTTCATCGCATCGAGGACCGCGAGAAACACTTTCTGGATCTCGCCGTAGAACATCCGCATATACTTGCCGCGGTACTTCCCGTGTTCACCGTCCGCTTCCAATAGGCTGCCCCACGTCGTGCGCAGCCCTGCGTCGAGCGCGCTTTCAAACTCCTGACGGATGCCCTGCACAAACGCCACGGCGGCATCGTATTGCGCTTTCTCGGTGTCGGTGAGCGGGATTTCGACCGGCGTATACCGTGTCTCTTTCGACGATAACGCCCGCGAGACATACCGTCCGATCTGTTTCAGGTGGAGCGGGATCACCTCTTTTACGGCACGTGCGGCGCGTCTGAAAGCGGATCGAAACTGCCGGAAATTTGAGAACGGCTGGTTCGCACCCCACAAGCCCAACCGTTCCGCGACCCAGAAATTGTCGATCTCTTTAAACGGTGTTGCGGACATATACAAGAATTTCGCGTTCGGGAGCAACTGGTGGAGTGTGGCGATCATCTGCCCGATCTGTGAGCTCGTGCCTGCCGTTTTATGCATCTCATCGAGGACAATCACGCCTTGAAACGCTGCCGCTTTCGCATCGAAGTCGGGGTCGGGGTCTGCGTTGATGTGTGTCTGTGCAAACCTTAGCAACTGTTTTACGCGTTCCTGGAGTTCTGTGCCCGGCAGGAGTTCCTGTTGCCCTTCCTGTTGTGTGCGTTCCGCAAGCAAGAGATCGGCGAGGCGCGGTGTCACGCGTTGGCGGAACTGTTCGACGTTCGCGGGGTTATCGAGAACAACACGTCCGGCTTGCCTGCGGAGTTCTGCTACGATGTTATTGAACACCTCAACAGCGTTTGCGCCTGCCACGTCAGAGATACCAAGCCGCGAGAACGCTTCAAGCGATGCCTGATACGTCTCTGGATGCGTCTGTTGGAGTGTCGGACGCGCACCGGTGAGATGCGCAACGATGTCGGCGATGGCGTTCTGGTTGCCCGCTGTCGTTGTGAAGTTTTTCAAGTCCGGTTTCCGGGTAAGCATCGAATAGGTCGCCGTGCCGATGGGTGTGTCGAACTGCTGGTTGCTGGAAGAGTAGCGTGAGATGTCGTCAACCCGACCGCCCATTGCCTGCATGTCGGTGCTGTAGTTGTTGAGTAGCTGTTCATTCGGGGCGAGGACAAAGTGTCTGTTGATGCCTTGACGCATATAGTGCCAGAGCGTTGCCAACGCTTGGCGCGTTTTACCGACACCGGGTTTATCCCCAAGCAGGAAACCGCCTTGCACGGTCGTATCGGTGCCCGTATGGATTTTACGCAAAAACGCTGCGATAATCGCTTTGACACTCGACTGCTGTGCCGGTGAGAGTTTTGTTGTGTCTGTCTTGACAGTCTCCGGGAGGTCGAGGTCTGTGTCGGCAGTCGCAGGTGCTTGCACGCCTGCGAGCGTACGCGTCTCGGCGAGCGGACGGCTGTGTTCCTGGTCGGGTGTCTCCAGATCAGCGTAGAGCGATAACTCTGAGGCTTCTTCGGGGAGTCCTTCCGCCTGTACCGCGGTCAACGCGTCGAGGATACGGTTTTCGGTTACCGAGCGTTGCTGTTTCGCTTGAAGCCGTGCTACCTGCTGATCCACGAAGGCATTGAGCAGCCGTTCATAAATCTCTTGCTGCGCGTCGGTGCGTTGCGGTGCCTGGAGTGCCCGTAACTGTGCCGTTTCGATCGGGGTCCGATCCTGTTTCGCTTCGAGGCGTTCGATGGTTCTCGCCAAAAAGAGCTTCCGACGGACGGTATCGAAATCGGAACGTTGCTGATCGGTAATATCGCGCAGAATACCGGCATCGTTGAAGAAGTCTTCGTCTTCGTCAATATCGAGGTCTTCATCGACCATCTCAGCGTCCGGCATCTCGCCAGCAACATCTGCTGTCAAATTCACAGCCCACTCGACCTGTTCCTGTTGTTCCGGGGTGAGATTGTTGATGAAGTCTATCGCTTCACCGTCGGCTTTCATCCGTTCCCATTCCGCGACGCTGATGCCGAGCGCGTCCAAGTCGCGCTGCACGATGGGCGAGACGCTGGATTCTGTGGGGGTTTCGGTGCGACGGCTGACACCGACGACTTGGTTGGTGTCGATCGGCGTTTCTGGTTCATCGTTTCTATCCAGTGCATCACGTGACGCTGTAGCATCTGCTGTGTCCGTTTCTGTAGATCCATCGGGTGTCTCCTGTGTGATTCCGTCGATATTTCGCTCCAGGTATCGGACCGCGGCATTGAATATCGCCTCGGTGACAGCGTCGTTGCCTGCCCGTTCCGCGCGCGCCAACGACCGTCGCTTCGATGTTCTTGAGGCTTTGTTCCAACTCGAAGCCGTGATGTTTTCACCGGGGAAAACGATGCCGAGTGCGTTTTCAACACCTAAATCTGAGCCTCGATCGTCTGGTTGTATATCATCCGCAGCTCCATCAGCTCTTCCAGACTCATCGCTATCAGTTCCTTGTGGCTGTGTTGGGGCCACTCCGCCGCCACCACTTTCGGGTGTTGCTGGAGTGCCGGTAGCGTCTCGATCAGCTGTTCCTTGAGATGGATCTGGCTCTGTGCTTCCTGGTGTTCCCGAACCTGATCGTGCCACTGCTGTGTCGGTTGTTGCGTCTTCTGTGGCTGTTTCATTTTGTGTTTCCCCTTCGTTCATGGCGCGTAGGAAAGCGTCTATCCAGTCGTTTGCGAGACGTTCTTTATCTGCGGCATCCGACATTGCGTCCATATTTTCGCGCAAACGCACTAACTCCGGTGGCAGGCTATCGGGTGGCACTAACACCGTCTGCCCGTCTTGTGTGGTGCGGGTCGCAAAGATCGTCTCGCGGATGTATTCGCGTATGATCCCTGCGAAAATGGCTTCTGAAATCGCTGCATCGTTGAACAGTCCGCCTTGATCGGTTTCCCGTCCTCTCGATACGGCTGTTTGTGCCCACGCTTGGAAATCATCTGCGAGTTGGCGGGGTGCGTTGCGTTTGGCGTATATCAGATAGAGCAGCTGTTTTTCAAGGAGTGTGGGTGCCTCGATGAGCGCGCCAGACTGATAGACTGCCTCGATACCGGCATAGAGCATCACATCTTTGGGCTGTTTGCGTTGCTGTGCGTCGCGTTCAGCGTTTTTATTGATTTCAATGAACCGAAAGATCGCAGACGCGAGTTGGGTGGAAATATCCTGCCCGTTTGCTTTCGCATAGGCGAGCGAGGCGATGGCATTGCGGAGCATCGCTTCAATGTTTTTGACATCCTCAAGCCCCTGTTCAATCAAAACCTTTGCGAGCTGGTCACCAATGCTTTCACCGAACACATACCGGATCATGGCGTTCTGGATACGTTGAATCCCGTCATTCGAGAAACTTTTGTTATCCGCGGTCATAAACGCTGAAACGAGGTGTGTTGGGATACGGCTAAAAAGTGTAGACCGAAACTGCTGGTTTTCCTCGCTCGTCAACACCTCTTCAAAACTGCCTTCACCGGGTTGCCAGAGTGCCATCAAGTCGTCATCAAAGTATTCCGTGTCTTGCGAGGCTTGCTCCGCAGCGGTGTGATCCAGCGTGGCTTGCACATTCGCATCTTTGGCGAGTGCCACTTCATCGATGTCGTCCAGGATTTCATAGGTCAACACAGGGGCTTCCATCGCGTCTGCCTCAGCAGGGTCGATCCCGACCTTTTCGAGTTCCGCCCGAAGCGCGTCCTGGTAACCTTGCCAGTTTTCCGGGTATTCATTGCGCATCAGCTGTAAAGCGAGGGTGCGACCGTTCCCAGAAAGTATCCGCCGCGGGTGTTTCTTACTGGTGACGGGCGCGCCATCACGAAACTGTTTGAAAAACTCCAGTAAGAATGCGAAGTTCGGCTGCTGTGCGGTTTTGCGGACCTGCGACATCGAGATCGCGCCGCCACGCCCTTCACGGGGCTGAAGGTCTTCGGGGTAATCCTCGCGTTTCTCGCCATCCAACTGGTGGGACGGCACAAGATCATCTAACTCACGCAGCACAGGACGCACATTATGTGCGGTTACGCCGTCGGATTCGTAGCCTGTGTTCTCTGTTCCGATGCGGGCTTCTGGGATCGTTTCTGTAGTTCCTGGTGTGTCAGGTGCTGTAGCTGCCGTTCCATTGACATCTCCATCAACTGCTGTGTCCGTTCCTTTAGAAACGTCTGTATCTCCTTGTCCGTCCACTGTCGGTTGTCCATCTGTTCCCTCCACAATTTTATCTGCAGCTTCATTTGCGCGTTGGGCGCGTTGTTGGGGTGTCGGTCGCTGGTCTATCCCACGATAGATATTATACCATTTCTCGCCGATCTGTTGCCGTAAGCGTCTATCTGCCTCCTGATGCAGTTGGGACGGCACAACCCCCATCTGTTCCTGTAGCCCGGCGGCGATCTGGTCATAGCGGTGAGATATAGGGTTTCGGACCCCGGCATCGTATTCCGCATTCAGCAACCGGATCCCTTCAGATTGCGAACCGCCTGCGAGATCCGCATAGAACGGGAGCCATGCCTTGGTGAATTCGATTTTCTCGGCTTCAGATACCTGTTGTTCTGCGGCAGCCTGTTCCGCGTCGGCTTGTTGCTGTGTGTATGCGTCGTCTTGGTCGATAAAGGATTGTTCAATCGCAGCCTGTTCTGCTTCCGCGGCTTCGCGTGCCTCTGCCTCGATGAGCATCCGTTCCCAGGCCTCACGCCGTAATTGCTGATCTAACGATTCCTGTCGCTGTTGTGTGGCGGTATCTAACGCCACCTGTGCGTCTGCAGATTCCACCGCGGAGTCTGCCGCGGCACGATCTGCAGCACGCGCCGCTTCTGGCGAAAGCCCCGGTGTTCCCGGCGCAGTGCGTGAGCCGGTAAGATCGTCGTGTTCAGTGGTGGATTCAGTCGTCTGTGCGTCTTCAGCAGCTTGCGGATCTAACCCTTGGAAGAGTTTACGGCTTCTTAAATGTCTCACCAAATCGCCGCCAGCACCGATCGCTTCCAGGCCGCCCTCCGCCAAGACTTCAAGGTGTGCTTCTTCACCGGCACCAAGAATATCAGCAGCCTGTGTCGTGTAGGAGGGTGCTTTCCATAACGGACTCCGTACGGCTTTTGAGACAAGACTGCCCGGCGGTGCCCAGCGTCCGAATGCGCGTGCGACCGGGAGAATCGAACCGATCTCTGCCACAGCTTCGAGCGGGTTCTCGCCGAGTCCTTCACCGGAGAGTAGCTGTTGTCCGCCACGAATCGGGCCTGTTAGACTGCTTGCACCGACATTCAACGCGCCTCTGACAACCCCTTGATCTTCCCAGTACTTGTCCCACGCAACATCCATGACCGTCTTCTCGGATTCCGGCTTAAAGATCGGCGGGATACCGGGAATGCTCGGCACGGTGAGGTTGCCATCCGCATCGACCTGCATGGCGCGATCGAGGTCTTGCAGTGCGCGGCGCGTGCGACCGCCGAGGTTGCCAGAGAGTGCCGAATCAAACGCACCCGCCCGTAACTTGGCGATCCTGTCTCTGTTCTGCGCAATCACCTGATCGTAGTTCCATCGCTTGACATCCTCCGGGCTAAACCGTTTCACCTCGCCAACAGTGCGGTCTAACTGCTTTTGGAGCATGTCGATATACTGAAACTCTTGACCCAACCGTTGTGTGAACTGGTTGAACGTGATCTGGTTAAAGTAGCCCTGGTTGTAGAGCTTCTTAAACCGTTCCTGTTCTGCTGGGGTGAGATATTCGCGTAGGGTTGCCATTATTCATTGCCCGCCTTTTGGAGTAATTTTGGTAAATACTTCTCTGCATATTCTGCCCACAGGTATCCGATTTCGGAACCGCTATACCCTAATCCTATCAGCATATCTTCAAAACCAAAGTAAATATCCGTGAGTTTTTTCATGTTTTTTCCCATTTGTGGCTGAGTCATGACTTGAGTCTCCGTAGGTTTCGGGTGAGTACTGTCCGCAGGTTTTCAGTGAGTTTCGGGTATTTTTTCCCCTGACATCGCCTGCACACCGGGTATAGGATGTAGTTGCGAATAAGTTTGGCATCGAGTGCCTCTGAAACTTCATAATCACGTTTACATTTAAAGCATTGCCAATAGATCCAAGACATGATGGCTACCTTATCGGCGTATCGAGGAGCTTATCCGCGCCCGCGGATGTGTCAGCGTTTTGAGGGCGATTGTAGTGCCCAAATCTCAAGAAGTTCGTCGCGCCGCTATAAACCTCGTCTCTTAGGATTTTTCGTAATTCGAGATCGTCATAGCCTGCAGCTTTGGATGTGCGCTTTAGCCGTTTCAGCACATCCGAGCCTTTGCCATCAAGAATCTGATCCCAGTAATCCGGGATCATTGTTAACGCCATTTGCGGATCCACGCCACGATTGATGAGCTCCTCAACGAGATGCCCACCGGCTTGTCGGAGTAGTTGGGTTTGGCTCACCGCGTTCGGGTCTTCAGAGACAAACGGGTGATCTGATTGGAAACCGAAGGGCCAGAATTGCGCCCGTTTATCCCAGGGCCATACTGCCGATTCACCCTCACTGCGTAAGTGTTTTAGGACCATCGGTGCGAGTCCTTCAACGGTAATATCGCGTGTCTGTGTCCATGTCGGTCCGCCACTGCGACTTGTTGACCGCGGACGGTTATAGGCACCGATCTGTGCGCGGATGAGGTCTTGCGATAGACTTTTATCTTCGAGATACTCTTGCCAGCCCTGACCGAGATTGTATTCGCCCTGCTTTACCCTTAAGCGACGCTCCAAATCTCGCACATCTTCGTTGGCTGCATACTCGTCTAACTCGTTCTGAAACGCCTGACGACGCATCGGCATCAACCCGGTTTTCGGATCATACAGAAACTCATGTGCCTCACCGGCACGCGTATCAGCACGTTCGCGGAGCTGATGGCTTCTATCAGATTCCAGCACGCCTCTGTCATACGCCCGATCGGTCACAAAGTCTTGGCGCGCATCACGGTCCTGACGATATTTCATCTGTTGGTTATACTTGATCTGCTGCAAGAGCCGGTCGAGATGATTTTCTTTGCTCTGGAGTGTCTGTCCATAAAAGTCGCGTTGGGCTGCACCTTCACGGGCAACGCCTTGTTCGATACCACGTAGAAATCCTAACATCGTTCACCTCCTTAAGTCTTCCCAGCAGGGGCCATAAGGTTCCTGACACTGCCATCCGTTATCTGTTTTTTCCAAAACATTGTGAGGGAGTATATTCCCGCAATTCACACACGAAAAATAGACGGTATCTAACTCACTTATATCATGACGCTTCTCATAGCATGCGTTACAGAGATTGTACCGGCTTTCCGTATCGGCTTTGCCTACATGCATAATGTTGACTTTCATGCCTGTCTCTGTAAAGGTCTTTTCGCAGACATGGCACTCGAATCTCTGCTGTATCAACCGTTTTTCGATCTCCTGAAGATCATCCGATTTCTTTAATTCCGATATAATCAACTTTGCGACTTGGATGTCCCTTTTGACATCTTTGACAGCACGTTTATTGGTTTTCAGCCGTTTCGCGAGTTTCAAGGACCTTTTTGCGCTGCCGAGATAATCTTGTACGACAGCGAGCGGTGTCCGAGATCTGGAATTTCGGATACAGAGAAAGATGACCTTGACTTTAGCCTCAAACACTTTTTGTTTCATTTTTTTTTCAGATTGAAAATCGTCTTATCCTCGTCATCAAACCCTGTAAACGGAAGCCCTATCTTCGATGATGGCATCCAATACCACCCGCTATATTCAACCGCACGGTTATAGAAGACGGCTTCAAGGATTTTGAGGTCTTTCAGCATTACAGGCTTCACACGAAAACGCCAGTCCTGTAGATTATCATCGAGATACCGGAAGTTTTTATCGCCACGCATCGTTTGGATTTCGTCATTGCGTCTATCATAGTTCGTCAGAGAATGCCACCGCCACAGAAATGTAGGCAGTTCTATCAGTACACGTGATAACGTTAAGGGTTTGCTGTCTACTTGCAGCATACTAATACCTACTGGTCAAGGGCGTGTTCCTGCTGCCATAGCCACCCGCCCCTGTGCGTTGCTGACTTAACAGTTTGAAAGGATCACGACTCCCCAGGATGTTGCCACCGCCAAGTTGTACCGCGGATAAGTCTGCTTTCGCTTGGATCGGTGAGATTTTGTTTCCGCCACCGCCACCACCGCCGTAGTTCGGGTTTGCAAGCTGCATCAATGTATCAAACTGGGTCTGCTGTTGTGCGAGGCTTTTGTCAAATCTTTGCTCATCTCTGTAGTTGGTATAAAGGTTCGAGAGGATATTCCCGGAAGATTCCAATGTTGCGTCGCGACGCGCCTGTTGCTGACCGAGCTGACCGAGCCGTGCGTTCAACCCAAAGGTCTCTCTGGCATACTTTCTACGATCGGCATCTGATAGCACATTGAAGCCCATCTGTTGGTACGCGAGGTCTCTATCTGCTTGCCGGTTCAACTGATTCGCACCCATTCCCTGATACGCCCTTCTGCTGGCATCGGCAGAATTCAGTAGCCCCAGTCCGAGATGCTGACGCTGAAGTAAGGTGTTCATATAGGCATCCGATAGGGCATTGCGTTGGGAGTCATAGGTATCCGCCATCAGCCGTCCGCCGATCGACGAATTCAGCACCCCTGAACGCGCCAGTTGACCGCCCTGATTCCGGCGCAGGCGATCAAAACGCGTCCCGAGCTGCCGATCCATCGTCGCAGCAACCGACGGCGGAATATCTCCTCTTAAGAGTTGGTTCGCAAGGTTCGTGTCATACGGGAGTCCGCCTTCACCGGCGACCCAATCCCGTGCGACACGCGTTATGACTTGATCGCGACCGAGTCCGCCACCCGCTGCCTGTTGTGCACGCGCCAGCAGTTGGGGGTTGACAAACTGTGCGCCCGGGTTCTTCATGAAGTTGTCGATGAGTTGATCGGCGGCTTGCTGCTGCTGTTGCGTCTTGAGCGCGTCTGAAAAACCGCTACCGGCAATACCTTGCAAGGCTCTACCAGGTAACTCTCGCCATCTTCCCCACGACTCGGGGAGCGCATTATAGGCACTCATTCCTATGTTGCCAGCCATGTTCTGACCGATTTCCCAAATTGCGGGGGCTGCCTGTGCGATTGTTGCTATATCTGCCATGATTATCGTGTCTCCCATGTGGGGTTATGCCGACGGCGCGGTACCTCTGTTGGTTCAACAGATTGCTGTTTAGGGTCAGAATAGATATAATCGTCTTCATCCTCATCCGATGAAGGATTAACGAACTTCCACTCAACCGCAGAATCTTGCAACTGTATGCCCACCAAAGCATAAAGTAGTGCGATTTTTTTCGAGATTTGTTGTTTTTTACTACTGTGGTGGTCTCCGAAAACCATTTTAGATGCCTCGTGACAGGTGAATAGGATCTTTCCCATAAACACCGATAAAAAAACAGTTCTGATCCTTCTGGATGTCCGCCAATCGTTCGCGTCCGTCCGGACTGTCAAAAATCAACTTGATGCCATCGAGTAAATGGATAGGGTATGCCTCTCCAGTTTCGGGATTTTTGATCTCTTTGGGTAAACAGTTTCGTAGAAACTCACCGTTTGCCAGAAAACAGGTATTGTGTTCGGGTATCTGGTTGGTATTCAAAAGATATACATCCTGAAAAACCTTACCGATTTTCATTGGTTTATTGATACTAAAGACCACAAACGGACGTTTGCCGTAATAATCGTAAGCATTGATATACGCGCCTATGAGGGGATTGGCTTGCTCTATAGGCATTTCACCCTCTGAGATGACACAAATATCTGTGTTTCTGCGGTCGTCAACAATGAAGCGCGTAAGCACCATGAGTGTGCTATCAGTCGTATAAAATGCTTTATTTTCTGTCATTCATCAATACTTCCTTTAAAACGTGACCGAGTTGTTCCCTAAATGCTTCAAAACAGTGCTTTTCATTGATTTCTTTGATGAGCGCGGTATTCGGTTGCAAACCATTTTCAAGGCATTCCATGATTTCAAGTGCGCCGTCCTCTACTGTGTCAAATCTTGTCAAATTTTGATACTCATCGAATTGCGGGTGGTATCGCCACGCAAAGAAATTAACCCCAGACATACCACATTCCAAAAAAAACAGACAGCCGACATCATAAATCGACATATTGATCCCGACAAGCGATTCCCTGATCCGCCGTGCCGTCTCTATTGGCGACGCTGAATGTACGTATTCATCAGCGACCTGTTCAAGTTCGGTTTCGAGTGTTTTGTCATAGTCATAAGTATACTGACCCCACATGCCAGCGTTGCCCATGTAAAGTTTGTGCACGTCTGCGGGAAGTTGCGTAAACAGTTGTAGAATCGCATCAATGTTCTTCTGAAGTCCGACCTTGCCAGCGACGAGAACCTGCTTCCGCTTCTCTCCGGGTTGATACAGCACGTTGTCGATCGGTGTATAAAGTGTGTAGATCGGCTGCGTCGGCGCGATAACCTTTAGGAGTCGATGCTGATACGCGTTGCAAGCAAGGAGTCCATCGAAGACTGAAAAGATTTCTTTACGATATTTCTCTTTCCAGCGAAAAACAGCCTGCTCCTCACACCAAAGCAGTTTTACAGATTTATCGTGACGACGGAGTTTCTGAATCTTGGAATGCACATCTTCTTTGACTTCCAAATCGTTTTTGAAAAAACAGAGCGGCTCAACGATAATTACATGCCGCATATCCGGGTCCGCGAAGTCGTTTGTAAAATGCATGTCCGGACAGCATTTACGGAGGTTCAAGTATTTCGTAACAACCCCGCCACCGCCTTGCTTAACAGTTGGCTTGATCTCCAAAGTTTTTAAATCTGACCATGCTTTGCGGGTAATACAACTCACTAACATCAATCTATATCCTTTTTCGCTCTTGGAAAATAGCCAAGAATTTCCTGATAGGTTTCTTCAATCGAAGTTGTCGCATCGACACGGATCAGCCACTTTTGTTCACAAAGTTTCAAATAGCGTTCTCGGCGTTCATAGAAAATTGACTCCGGTGTGACATTCAACTCTTTACTTGGATCTTCAAACCGGTTCGCGCGTTCCTCATAAACCGCATAATCCACTATATCAAGAAAGAAGTGATTCCCACGATTGATCTGCGGCAACGCAGATTCTTGAACAAACTCCGCAAAGATGTCCATATCCTCAAAATCGGGCAGATTGTCAACAAGATAGTCAAACAGATAGTGATCAAAAATAATGATTTCACCCTTGTTCAAAAAGGGTTTGATGCGCCAATGGTATTCTGCAACCATCCAGCCGAGACCGCCGACCCCAAAGACATCTATGTTGCGTTCTTCATCCTTCCGATCCAATGTCCTGTAAACGATTTTCTCAAACCGATCCCGGAGCAGATACGGCAGCACCCGAATACCTTTACCGTCGGCTTCAAGCTTTTCAGCGATTGTTGTTTTCCCAGAACGTCCCGTGCCGTTGAGCGAAAATATCTGGTTACCATGCGAGTAGTTGCGTTTCCAGTGATCACGGTCTTTGTGATAATTCATAAAACTCCTTATACTTTATCTTGTCGCCCGAAATCCGTAAGCATCTCATTTGAACCGGATCCACCCTGATTATGCATCGGATTAGGGAGTCCGTTGAACATTGTCGGCGTGTCTAAATCCGAATCCCAACCCCCATCTTTGATAAATGCTTTTCTCGATACTTCGTTGAGTGCATATACGCCACCGGGACAGTCCGGGTAAAAATCACGGAGGACGGTTTCTGGTGTTTTCGGGAAAGCTTGCATACACTGACTAAGATACCATCTCGCCCCATCAGGGCGTAATATATTACAGCCCGATCCACTACCAGGAATCCCTGTGACCCAATTCGGCGAATAATCAGAGCATTCCCTTCTGATGCGCGTGTTGAACAGCATCGCTATATTGAAATCAGGAATCTCGGCTAACAATTCTTCAAGACGCGAATACGTGATTTTTAGGAAATAGTCATCTTCCATCAAAAGGACTGTCTCCTGCTGAGCCGCGACTTTTTTGAGGGCACGCAGATAAGACCATGTGTGTGCTTGCACTTGAACATGTCTTTCTTTCTCGGAATTAAAACATTCAAACCCATCTCGAACAGCGTCATCTGCAAGCGCGCGATAAGAACTGTACGCCTCTCGGTCTTTCGCTTCAAGCCGTCTGACTTTTTCCTCTGGCACTTCAGATGCCTCAAGGTTTTTCAGCATCGCTTCGTTTCGATCAGGTCGTCTATCAAGATTGATATACCAAACTTTCATGCAAGCCCCCTTAAAGTTTATATCCGTCTGCAAAGTCTTTTGCTTGTTGATATTCTACTTTTTGATGATTTATATCGCCGTTATCTATCCAACGTGCCCACGAAAACCAGATACACTGTTTACGGTGCGTGTAGATACCCGCCATCTGGTTATTACCTAAAAAGGTTTCTATATGCCTATCGGATTTTAGATTCAGATAATGTTTCGCGCCATGCGGTGTCCATATATTAGCGGTATCTCCGTTGCCTAACGAACCACGCACCCATATATCATTTATATCTTCTGTGGGCTGATTGCCATTGTTTTTATGATAAAGCATGGCTACATTTATATTTTCCAACCCCACAGCATCCACGAGCATATTCCATCTTTTTGCTAAAGTTCGATAACTTCTACCGATATAGACATCACTGGAGATGACTAATGTTGGATGCTCGGATTCCGAGACATGCTTGAGTATTTTCGCATACCCGAAATTAAAGGCTGCTATATGCTTTATCAGCAAGTTTTCATTACGCAAAAAGTTTTCATAGTGATCACCGAAACCCTCATTTCTCATTTCTTTGAAATAGGCGTGTAGGTCGTCGCGATAATCTGCCCCTTTATAAATGCGTATTCTGTCTTCTCTGATGAGACGACAGACTTTGAACCCAACACTTTCAAGATGCCCAACTGTTGAATGTGCTCTCGGCATGTGTTTATCTATTGAAAGAATCGCTACGTTGAAAATCATTTTACTTTTAAGTAGTTTCGATGTGTACGGACAGTTTTATGGATAAACGCACACTGAATTTGACCGTGCAAATGATGTTGGTTGATAACCGCAAACCGATAGTTTTCTGCTTTTAATAACTTCGCAATCGGATACAGATCGTTTATCAGATGGACTTCGATAATAATGTAAGCGGGATGTTGTGTCCACTGAAATCCTTGAAGGATAGGCAGTTCATTACGCTCAACATCAAGGCAGAGCAACCGAACCGGTATTGGTATTTTAGCGAACAAATTATCCAGCGTGATAGCCGTTTGTATTATTTCGCCACTCGGTCGTACAACAAAACCGTCATGACGAAGTTGCTCGTTTTTAGTTTTATATATCAATGCCTCAATGAAATGGATGCGATCATCTTCGGATTCAGGAAACATCTTCTGGCAATGCGCTATGCTCTCCTTATTCATATCCACCCCATAATAATGCCAACCTGTTTCGGATTCAAACTCATCAAGTCGGACTGGAATACGCCAATTGTGCCAGTATTTTTCGCCCAACAGATAGATATACTCGCAAGACCTATATAGTCCAATCTGTAGTGCTGCTTTAGGTTGATTGTCCATTGATGCGTCTATGGATGCCGATGTTTTCTCGCCAAATGTCTTTGATGTCAGTTTCATTGTAGCTCAAGAGTGGGTCTTTTTCGCGTGTCTGTACACCCTCTTTTTTTAGGGCCGCCCAGTTTTTGCTGTCTTCAGCATTACTGTCAAGCCAGATATGATCGAAGTAGTAAGGTTCATCTGAAAAATAGTCTTCGCGTGCAAAGTGGATCGGAATACGCCAAATCTTTCGGAGTTGTTCGGGACGCTCCCCTGTTTTTTCAAGATAAAGCCCGTACTGTTCTTCGTCATCGGAAATGTTAGGCGTGAGTTCCATAATCATCGCTTTAAAGTCTTCGCGAAGCTGTTGCGGATTCCAAGCAAAGAGTTGACCCGAAACCTGCCAATAGACAGTTTGTGGATGCCCTAAGTATTTTTCAACATAACTGTCATAGATCGGACGTGCTTCTGCCTCTGTCTCAAACTCGTACTTTTGCGGTGCGATGCGGCGACGCGTCAGCCGATTGCCATAACTGTAGGTCATGAACAGGCTTTCATCTTTGCCAATGTCTAAGAGTCGATCCGTCGGCAAAATATTGTTCTGATCGCGGATAGAGACAAACATATCCGTGTCTACCAAATAACAGCGGTGATAATCCTGAAAATAGGGCACTGTCGCAGCGTAAAGTTTCGCACCTAACTTATGCCGAATTGCGCATCCCCTTGGCACCTCGAACAGCAACACGGAATTTCTGAGATTCGCTTTTTCAAACTGATCTCTGACGATTTTTTTTGCCCATAACTTGCTATCAACAAGAAAATAGATGTCCCATTCTTTTGCGATCAGATCGGTATTGACGCGCCATGAATGTGCCGCCCAGAAAGCTGAGTTTATGACATAGTGCGGGATCACACCTTCATAAGCCTCAAACAATGCGAAAATAACGCAAGCTCCGTTTTGCTTGAAAGGTCCCGGCGGTTTCGGTAGATCGTATTCGGGCAACGGTCGTTTGATCCGCCTGCTGTATTTTTTTATCATCTGCGCTTTATCCATCTATATGTTTCCTCACTGCGTTGAACACTGTTTGTTTATCGGCGTTAGCATCAATACGGATGAGATACCCCATATCAACGAGTTCCATGTAGCGTCTCTGACGCTTCTGAAAACTCTCCTTTTTGACCCGACTTTTGTCTCGTCGGTAGTGTGGGTTGGATTCAATCCGTTGCTCCCTGCGAGCGAGATAGGTTTCGTAATCCGCATCTATAAAGAAATGAAAACCCTCTTTAAGCGGCGGGAGTTCATAACACGCAATCAATTCGTTAAGCGCGCCTATTTCTTTCACAGAACCTAACTGCTGCACAAGGTAGTCGGGGTAATAGTGATCAAAAATCACACCGCCGTGTGTATGTTTCTCATGCCCATGCCAAGCGAGTCCGAAAAACAACAATGCCGTATGCCGTTTCCATGCCTGGACATCAATATCAGGATCAAACACATTGAGAAAGCGTTTTTGAAAATTGTAGCGTTCGCGATAGAATTCCACTACAGTGCCGTAGCCTGCTTCTGATAGTGAAGCAGCCAGCGTCGATTTACCAACGGCTTTTGAGCCGTTGAGCGATATGAATTTATCTATTCGCATATTGATCCTTTAGTTCTTTGAATCCGGGCATCTGGCTATAGTCGGCAGGCTGCCATACCGGACAGTCGCTGTTAATACCAACGTCGAACCCCGCAAAATCAGAGATGCCCCTAACAACAGATACAACATCCGAGAAATCTTCAAAGTCAATATGATGACACTTTTCTTCATAGCCAACGTAAAGCGATCTGAACAATCTGCGGAACACACTCATTTTCATGTAGTAGTAAGCATACGTCTTTGCATCTACCGAGTTCAAACGGATCAGATTTTCTCTGTAGTCCGTCCATTCCTCATGCGGATTTTTCCGTTTGACTTCCCGATCAAAAACAGTGTCGTTGAACCAGTCTGTGAGTGCTTGCATGAAAAGGTCTTTGCGCCCGAGGATGACAATCTTTGGTGTTTGAGAGATAAGATAATCTGAAAAAGTTAGCCATTGAATAAGGTCTGATTCTCTTGTGCTGAAATTATGATAGCGTAAGACTTGAACAGACATACGCTTCGTATTTTTCAGTCTGTAGAGACTTGAAACGTCCCTGAGTTTACCGCCATCCCGAAGATGATGTAGAAACGTCGTGCCTGTCAGTGCCGCACATTTGATGCTGTCCTGGAGAAAGTGTGAACCCGATCGCTTCTGTGCGAGTATCAATAGTTTCGGTATCTGAATTTTGTATCTATGATCCATTCAATTAACCTATTTCTGCTGCGACGAGTGTAAGGTCAAGGATGTTGACAATACCATCGCTGTTAACGTCTGCTTCCGGGTTGCGTGTCCCAAGATGTTGTGCGACGAGTGTAAGGTCAAGGATGTTGACAATACCATCGCTGTTAACGTCTGCGGGTTTTCTTCCTGAGCGTGATAATATGTTATATGTCTCGGTGAAGTTGGGATCTAAATCCGCGACACCATCAAGGCGAACTGTGGGGAGTACGCCCCAAAACGCATAAGCGGGATAAAAGTTTTGGTATTGGTCTGGATACCTATCTGGGTTCGGGAATCCAAGATGTCCGTAGAACCGTACATACGGCGAAAATAAAAAAGCATTGATAAGATGTGGCTGCTCTGTTGGACGTATCAAATGGTATTGTGTAAAACTTGTGTGTAGAAAATTAACCTCATTAAGACCTTCCCCACTAAGAACAATGCCCGGCATAGCGTCTCTGAATTCTTGATGTAGCAAAATATTGCCTTCTGCCACCGTCAAACCTTCTATAAGTCCATTGCCATCGTTGACGGCAGTCATGTTAACGTCAATATGAAAAGCATCAACACGGTAAGTTTCCCATACATTTTTTAATCGATCAACCAACATTTTTCTAAAAGCACTCGAAGCCGGGTTTATCAAAGCATATTGGCGCAACAGGGGTTCTGTAGAATTAGCTGGTGCTATAAACTTTTCACCATTGTATGGATCCGTCATTTGGTATTGCGCAAATTCAGTGTAAAGTGGATGCGCTGGTGAGACTGCTACCATATTCACATGTGGCATCACCTTGAAGCCGTAGCCGTGTGCAACTGTCATGAATTCGCCAAAATTATCTGTCGGTGTATAATCAGGATAATTCCAACGCCATCCTGCTTTTCGCCAGCCCGTCACGTATAAGAGTGTTTTTTTCGGGTCTGTGTGTTTAGCGAGAATATCAATAACGCTGTTTCCTACTTTTTCGAGAGGGTCGGCATGGATAACCACGAGTTGAATATCGTTGACCCACGCAGGCATCTCGGTGCGATCGGCAGGCTCAAGTGCCTCATGCATCCACTGTCTATATGCAAGAGCTGGCACTTGCCAGTCGCCTCGATAGGCGTTCAATCGCCAAATGGCGGTCGTGATTTCTTTCTCTTGAAAAGGGGCGTGTGGTGTTTCCCAAAAAGTAAGCTTAAAACTATCCCCTTTTGGGCGATATTCCATGACTTTGAACCGGTATGTTGCATCGTCGCTGCGGACGAAAAAACCACCGTCTTGACTTTGAAGGATAGCGAGTTGTGCTTCCCATCTGCCCGGATAGTTATACCTATCAGATTGGGTAATAACTTGTCCACCCCAAACAGGAGCGATTAATTCTACGGATGTGTGTGAGAGGTGTGAAATTCCCCATGCGATACGTTCAATGCCCCCTGTTTGCGAGAGTGCTTTCTGTTGTATAAGCAAATCGCCAGTTTCTGCATCTATACTGATAAACAGGTGGAGTCCCATATCGTTTTCGAGATAGATCAGCTCGCATGATAGTGGTGAAAGGATTTTTATATCCCTCTGACGTACGTGCGTTCCTAAGCCACCATCTCGGACTTTTATCCCCGTATGCGCAATAAACTCACCTTGCGTATAAGTTTCCTGCGTCAGTTTGTTGTGGAAGTACGTCAACACACCGTTTTCAAATTGAACCCGGTAGCGATCGCTCTCAGCGAAAACATCACCTTGTTCGTTCACCAGCAACGTATTTGCATCGACAGCGGCGAGTAAAATAAACTGTAAAGTCAAAATTAGAAAAAAACGTCTCATATTATTCCTTTCGCATCTGTTCTTTGAGGTATTCAAGATGTTCAGAGATCGGAGTTGCTTGCCAATTCGGAAGCAGATGTTCATGTCTGGCGACAAGGTGTTCGGAAATCGGACATTCAGAAACAACGGGTGGCTTTGGACCAACGCCTGCCTTTAGACAGTCAACACCGTCATAGAGGTGATTTACAAGTGTCACTATATCCGTAGGCTGAGCCGTGCCGAGTTCAAAAGTGCCGGGTGTCCAGTTATGAATCACCTGTTGGACAGCAGAGACAACATCTGTAATATGAATGAAGTCACGCTGACATCGCCAGTAGACCTGTTGCAATCGCCCAGTGATAATCTTATAGACAATCGACGGATTCGCTTTCTCTGACTCGTCAAACGACCAGACATTGAACGGTCGAAGGATACACAGATTCATACCAGCAACTTTCTGCTGCATGTAAAACTCAGCACAGTGCTTACTCCAGCCGTAAGGTGTATCGGGTTCAATCGCAGCCGCAGAGGAGATGAACAAAAGTTTGGTGTTGCTCTGTTCGCAAGCTCTTGCTATTTGGCAACTCGCTTGGTAGTTCATCTGCCAGAGTTCGTTATCGCATTGACGGCTATCAGAAATCGCACCACAATGGATGACAAGATCATAATAACTGAAATCTGTATCTTCAAACCAATGCAGAAACGCTCTATAGTTATCAGAATCTTCGCCATGCACCGCAAGTGCGTTCTCTTTGGTAAGGACTTCCTTAATCTCCCGACCGATAAAGCCTTTGTTTCCTGTCAGCAATACGCGCATATTTTTCCCTGCAACCACTGTGTTTAAAGGCACACAGAACCTTTATGCTTTCGTTTGTCCCTCTACGCCTCGGTCTTTCCGGTCTTGCGTCCGCATCTCCAAGACAAGCTTCGCAAGGTCAACACCATGTAGGGCTGCTGCGTTAAAATCAGAAGGGAAGGGACCGTCTTGGAAACATTCCAGCCGATGCCCGACAATGGCAAGCAGTACTTCGTTGGTGAGTCCGTTGACACCGTTCTCAAGGATGGCACCGTTCTGAAATTGGACATGCCCCAACTCCAGGTATCCGCCTTTTTCAGGGTCCACATCTTTGCAAGTAATAGAGTATTTGTGATGCGCACCCCCGGCACCTTTATCGTCAAGCACAATCACTTGAATATAATCGTCTTCATAGATAATTTCTGACATATTTTCTCCTTTGGTTTTAGTGTGCCCATCTAAAAGTCGCAACCGCTTTCAGTTGAAGAACGTCCGCGAGTTGCATCTGCCACGCAGCACCTTTCGCGACTTCCATATAGACCTGGACATTGCCCTCATCATAACAGACACCGCGTCCGATCTGCTTGCCTGTTTCATCGAGCAATATGAAGGGTTTCCTACGCTTGGTTTCCATAATGATAGTTTTGTAAGTGCGACTTTTTATGTTCGAGGAGCCGCCAACCTCTAACCGCCTTTTAGGTTTTACTCATAGTCGCAAGCGGCCATGCGACTTTGTCGCATCTCTGTGGTCGGTCAAGATAGAGCAGCCAGGTGTTTCAGAAATTGTTCTTGTCTTGACCGAAATCGCTAACAGGAATCGAACCTATACCCCGCGGCTGATAACTGCCGCGTGCTCTACCATTGAGCTATAGCGATCATCAGATGTCAAATAGGCTTCGCCAAATGGCGAAGGGTAGTTGCGAGTTTTCAAGGTGCGCTTTGACTCTATTGAAACTTTATGAGTGCCTTCCGGTACACTCGCAAACGGTGCAGGAATTCGTACGTGCGATTTACTATACCTCACGACTTGGTATAAACCTGCTGAAAATCAAGCCGAGACTCCTTGCGCCTTTGAAAATGAGCAGTCAATGAGCCTCGATAGCAGGGGTAGGATTTGCACCCACGTATACATGATCATGAGTCATGCCAGCAACTACTACTGCACCCTGCTGCGTTAGGAGGGAGTGCGACCCCAAACCATTCATTGTAAAGGTCGCACTCACAAAGAAAATTAATCATATATCCAAAATTAGTCAGTGCTGTTTTCGTCCCCGGCAGCCCTACTCCATTAGTCGGGCAACTTCCGTAGCGACGGAATTCCTCATCCTACCCACCTGCACATGTTGGGGCTTAATCTAAATTTATATCCAATTAGATATATATCTGATTGAAAATATACTAACACAATCGACGGATTTTGTCAATGTTAGAAGTTCAGGCTCAGGATCACAGAATTCTCAGTCGAAGTTTCGGTTTCACCGTCGGTTACCTCAAACTCGGTTGTCGATTGAATCTTCAAAGTCCATTGGTCATTGAGGACAATATCCGTGCCGATGTCAAAGACACCCCCGAAGGACGCAAAATTTGCCTGCGGTTTACCGATCACTTTACCGTGAAGTCCGATCGTTTCAGAGTAATCGTATTCACCACCAAGAATGAGCAGATAGTAGGGAAGTATTTCAGAACCGCCTGCGTCTGTTTCTGTGCCTTCTTTGTCGAAGGTATCCAACTCAGCGAACTGGTCACGTTCAATGAAACTTCCGCCACCGAAGACGATCGCGAGTTTCTTCATCTCAATGACTCTCCGCAGATAGGCACCCGTCGATGTGGCGATTTTGGAGTCCATATCTCGGTTGGCTTCTACAAAGCCCTGTAACGAGGCACCAGCGAAACCAAATCCGCCTTGTAGACGTGCGTTAAGGTCTTGTGATAGCACTTCGCCGTCGTGCGAGATTTGTGTGCCGTTTAGCCCGAACCAGTAGTTTATGCCAGCGTGGATGGCTGTGCCGTAGATCGACTGTGCCTTTTCATTTGCCGTGAGCGCGAAATCGACAGTCGTTCCTCGTGAGGGGAGTTCCTCCCACTGTGCGAAGGTGTTATGCGCGAAAAGCAGTGCAATCACGACAAAAACAATCATCCATAACCATGCGTGTTTCCTAAACGCGCCTTCTCTAAACATTTCAAAAAGCATTTGTTAATGCCTCCATGTAATCCTACCCCTTGTCAGGTGTAGGGTGATAATTCAACTTTTTTTAGTATCTTCACGACGCAGCAACTCCGCCAACAGTTCCTCTGTCGCCGCGGCTGAGAGGTCGAGTTCATTCCCTGTGTCTGTCAGGACGACATCATCCTCATCAATCGCTTTTGTCGTGGGTTCTTCAGTTTCAAAGTATTTCCCTAAGTCCGCAAGCACTTTGTTCGCGCGCCGTTTCCAACCCGGCAGGTATCTTGCATATTTCTCAGGGTTCAATTGCGCCAATCGCTCATAATGTGCGATCTTATAGTTGTGAAACTCAGTGATTAATTCGTTGTCGATATTTGGGTCAGATGCTAACGAAGTTTCAACATGCAGCTTCCATGCCTTAACTGCCCGTGAAGTGCCAGAACCCCAGAGACCGTCTACATCTGCACCCGCCATGTTTTGGATAATTTTCACGGCTGCACTACCGGCGTTCACCACGAAGTCCGCAAAAATGTATTGTAGGAATTCAGGCAATTCCCATACGTGATATTTCCCAAAATAGTCCACGTAAAACGCTTCTACCAAATCGTGTTGACCTGCGAGATCACGAACAGACTTCGGTAAACCTGAATTCCGAACACGATACGCATCCCATGTCGTCTGTGTGATACCCGCGTAGGATATGCCACCCACATGTGCCGGTTCATCTTCGTTCAATCCACCCTCAGATTTGAGGATAAGTGAGAGGACTTCCTTCCTATTGTCCATTAGACTTTCCACCTCCGATTCCACTTTTCGTGAAGCAGTGCGTGAACACCATCAACAGAATATATTTGAGAAACTCCCAAATTTGACCCGACACCTGTGAATCTGCAAAAGGTTTGATATAGATGACAGCAAAAACATAGATGAGCGCGAGGAGTAATGTCCCCCCCATCAAAATTGTCTGCTGGAGTTCGTCCCAAGTTTCTTTCTTCATTTGACTTGCTTCCATGCTGCGTCTCTCTGTTTAGCAGAGACTTTTTGCCCAGCGATTTGACTCGTCGGTCGGACTTTCGGTTTCCCGGACTTTGTGAAATCGGCAGGGTTGTTCTGAGACTGAATCTGCTTGACGGCTTCTATAACAGGATCAGATTCAGCGACAGGTGTTTCTACCGAGTTGCGATCCGGCGCACGCCAGTTGATCTCGGTAATCTCGCCAGCACGAAATGCCCGTATCTGAGCGCGTCGCCACGCGATTACCCACCGCGCTTCATCTTCATCAGCAATCACCTCTCCAGAGTAGATTGTTTCCGATGAACCTATAGGCGTATATCCGCCCTGCGCACGCGAGATACGACGTTGTGTGCCGTAGGGAACATCTTTGAAAGCAACCATCTTATTCGCGACACCATCCAATCGGTCTCTGATGTTCTGGGCGATGACGAGAAAATCCTGTTCGGTATGAAATTCCTTGATCGTCTTCCAAGCATCATGCAACCATTGCGGTGCGGACGCGTGAGGTTCTCCACCTCCGACCCACAAGTCGTCGCCGAAGTCCTCAACATAGCCTTCGCGCGCGATACGATCTTGGAGCGGGTGAATCTCCGAACCGAGTCTATCAAAGCGCGCTTTCTCTTTTTTCCATGCCGCAGCGCGTTCAGACATCGTAGCCGGTCGCCAGTCAGGGTTGCCTGCCTGTTCTATAGGGATATACGGTGTTGGCGCATCATTGCCCCGAAGTACTAATCTCGGTATATGCCCATCAGATGCGGAATAAACCTTGTCGAAATAGACACCGCCAACCCACTCACCGTCTTGTTTCTCATCGGTCTCGTGATTCACACAGAATTCGTAGTAACGCCAATACAACGTGCCTTTTTTCGGCGGAATGTTGTATAAGTTGTGGTCTGCACCTTGCCAAGTGCCTGATCCCCATCGTGTCGGCAAGAGGAAATAAATCTCGTCCTCGGTCTCATACTTAAACTCAAATTGTGCCGGCCAATGCTTAGCATCACGCGGAAGATCGTCTAAGGCATTACTACGCGCAAGAACCAAGACGGGCCACTGTTCTTTGTCGATCGGATGCACTTTGGCATCATAGACGTATAAGGACAATTGTGTTGGGGGTGAGGGTACATTTTTCATTTGTCCACCTTATCTACGTGTTTACCGAGTTCCTTCTCGATGTTCTTAAGCCTATTTTCTACATCTTTGTCTCGCATCCGAGCATCTGTCAGCTCATTGGTTACTTCTTTCATGGTCCCACAGAGTTCTTGAAGCGAGCCTGTGAACGTTTTCAGATTTGAAAATATCTTTGTCAGCGAAGAAGATATTTTCCAGCCGATCGGGATCAGCACACCACCGACTAAAATTTCGAGTACCAAGACAAACCACATCACTTCACTCATTGTCCCCACCCCCAATCGGGTTTCGTCCCGCCGTCATAAGGTTTGGCATGCCCTTTCTGAATCAAAAGCGTTGCAACATCCATCTCATTGACAGCGACATCTACCACCGTCCGACCGGCATACTTACCGTCCATCGGATCGGAGATAGAGAACTTGTTGTCGTTGGCTTTCAGTAAATCTATCAATGCCTGACGGCTCGCAAGGGCGGCGGCTTTCTCTCGCGCACGACTTGCTTCCGATCGCTTACTTCCATCAGCATTCTTTGTCGAAACGCGTTTCTCTGGCGTGTCGATCCCGGCGATGCGGATGTCTGTTTGTATCTCGACACCGCGCTCGGTGATATGCACACCCGGCCAGTATTCGCCATATTCCCATTTGCCAAACGGGTGTTTCAAGAGCAGCACCCGCACGTCCTTGATCGTGTCGCCATCGTAGACCTGTTCGCTCGCATCGGTGAGTGTGCAGGTGTAAGTATCAATGAATAGCGGTTCAGGGTCTCCATAAAGACACTGAACACCATAGATAATCGCAATACCTACGATCGCAGTAAGTACACCGAATAAGAGCGCGTGCAGTAGGGTTCTGAACTTCATTTGCGTTTTACCTCCTTTCTGTCATTGAGAATCGCTTTTTTCAAGCGTTTTTCGTTACTTTCCTTGCGGAACATTCGTTTTATGTATTGAAGCATTTTATTCATCGTTGGGTAGGTGGCGACCTACCCTTCACCTCCTTTTAGAAAACGAGATACCCAATGAGGATACCAACTACCACACAACCAACCACTAATATCCAAAATAGACATCCGAAAAACTTACCTGTCGCAGAATGTAACATCTCTCCTCCTATATCTGCTGTGCTTCGAGAACCCCATACCGGCTGCCGTCTGTATCCGTTCTGTCATAAATCCACCAGAGATTGTCTGTCGTCGGATTGTAAGTCACACCCGCAACGCCATTGACGACTTCAACATCCCGGCTCTGAACTCGCACACCCGCAGGCGTGCAACAAAATATCCGTTCATTGCCACCGGTGAAATGGTTCTGCGGTATCCACCAGTGTCCATCCGCATACGTCAGTCCATACTGTCCTATACCGAAGTAATAGCCCGACATATCGTTTGTCGTTGCTGCGGCTGGCAACGTGATCGCTGAGGCTGTTTGCTCAACACCAGCAGTTGTGAATTTCCGCAACTTGCGCGTTCTAATATCGAGTCCCCAGATATGCGAGCCGTCATAAGCGATCGACTCAATGAACCCACCTGAGTAGGTGTACGTCGCCTCCAAGACACCCGCAGTCGTTATCTTGCGAAGTTCGCCACCGTCAGAGGTAAAATGCCCTACTGCCCAGAAATACGAGCCGTCCCAGGCACCACCGTTCATTGCAGCCGGATTGATGTCCGAGATTTCAAGGCTCTCTGATAACTGTTCAGTGCCGTTGATGTCGAACACTGCGATGAAGTGCCTGACAGGGTTGATCGCGGGTTCTGTCGCATTGAACACATACACGCGTTGCGTCGCATTGTTGAAAGCGAGGGCGAAGTTGACTCGATTCGGCACCAGCCGAGACACAAATGCGACTTCTCTTGAGATCGTGAACTCGTTAGAATCGACATCCGGCACGTCATCGCGTGTTGCTGTAAACCGTAAACTGACAGTTTGCCCTAAGATCGCTCGGTAGCGTAACACGCCACCGCCACGATAAGACCAGCCATCTGGCAGTGTGTACCCTGATGCGAGTCGAAACCGCGTCTCCGATCGCGGCTCGTTGACATATTGCCGCGACCGAACCTGACGCTCATTTCCGTCCTCACGAACGATGTCCGGCAGCTCAGACCAGACGATCGGCACTGCGGGATCCGTTGCTCGGACGCGAAGCTCACAAATATCATAATAATCTGGCATCAGCTTGGATCTGGTGGTATCACATCCGCATCCATATAGAATCGAGGATACCAGCTCCTATCCCTGTTACCTATATCCGGGGTTACAATCGTTGCGGTTCCTGTTTTTTGTGCTGTTTGGCTACCTGTGTTATCGTAGTCAGAAAGCGTTATACGCGGATCATCGGTGTCCATGACAGCATTGCGGTTGTTATCGGCATCTGACTGACTTTCATGGATACTGACACCAAAACCTCTTGCGGCTGGCACACCTCGTGTGTACGTGAACATCACCATCATTGTCGATTCTTCGTCCATTGTGATGATTTCCTGAACGTCGATTTCTGCAGGCACGCGGTTGAGGACATCGACATAAAAAGTCGTTTGCCAATAATCTACGCCTTGTTGACCGTCCTCCCTGTCACGCTCAATGCGTGCTAAGCCCCATAAACGTTTATCCGCACTTACATACGGTAAGGTATAATACAAAAACCCGTGCTGCGTGCCTGTCGCTTCTGAAGGTGTCGCCGGAGCCCACTGGATCGCTGAAGGGATACCATCCGCACTCGTCAAACGGTTACGATTGTTCTGTGCGTCAGACTGAGAGTTGTAAAAACCGACAATACTGAACCGATCCGCATACGGCGCACCTGCCGTATAAGTTATCGGTGTAATCGCACGTGTGCCTTCGATAGCAAAACCGCTGGTAATCACAAGAGACGGCGTAACGGCATTCAGGATTGTGAGTGTATATGCTGTAGAATCAACAACCGAACCGTTCTGAACGATTTCCAGCCTTCCATACCACCGTGTATCTCCTGAAACCGCAGGCAACGCTGACCCGTAATTCAGGGTCCCATTGCGGACACGGATACTCTGACCCGCCAAATTCGCTAACGCTTGCGAGGTCGGAGAAATACTCACCGAGGGTCTGCCGCTTGTCCGAGGGTTGGCACCTGAACGCGCATCTGCCAATGAGTTGTGAAACGAATGCCGAATCTCGGTCGCGACCGGTGAACCCGCGTTATACATCAGATCAGATGACGAAAAATCTGTCTGCTCATACGCTGAGACATTCTCCGGGAAACTCAGCGTCGCTGCCACAGACTGATACACCCGAATCCGGGTCGTCGCTGTATCTGAACCTTCCGAGGATGTGATCGTGAAAGTTACCAACCAGTCCACATAGACAGGTGAATCACCCGGCAGTGTCGGCGCATTGACCCGATGCGTCAGACCCGCCTGAACGTTGTCTCCATCAACCTCGCTGAGTGTGTCAATCGCCGTAATCGTCGGGTTACTTCCGCCCTGCGATACAGGATTGTTGTTAGCATTTCTCAGAGAGAAGGTCAACGAGGTCGCTCGTGGATACCCTGTGTTTATAGAAACATCAAAGAGTGTGTTCTGTCCTTCGTGAAGTGTTACCAGAGACGGCACACTGACTGTCGGCACTCTATTGGCTCTGACATCCAAGCGGACAACATCTACATAATCAGGCATTTAAAGTCAACCTATTGCTTTCGGTGTTCGGTTGGTTATTTTCGCTCACAGCTACGCCCGATCGCACGTGCGCGTAAGTGGCGTTCTCAAAAATCACGCAAAACTCAAATCCGTTACCTGTGAAGTCTGCGATCGTTCCGTCTGTCGTGATGCCGACTTCCGTGAAGTTCACCACACGTTCGGAAAACGTTACGATAACGACATGATTCTGTGCTTGACGTAGTACCACTGACGGCACGGGGTATAGAAGATGAAGCAGAAGCGGAATATAGACATTTGACATTACGTTCCCTGCTCAATGAGGATCGAGGCGTATAACGTCCGCGCGGCTACACCCGTATTGACTGTGAGATTGAGTTTCGCCGTCCCCGCATCCATATCTATGTCGCGAACCTCATACGTGTAGGCATCCTCATCTTCCGCACCGAGACGATCTGCACGTTCCGCATCCGTAAAGAGCTGTAGCTCTATGTTCCGTAACTGTGCCTCAGTAATCGGCGGTTGCCCCCGTGTAAACGTCATATCGTACTCTTGACTCCGACCGATCACCGCTTCGATGATGTTATCGCCATCTATCGTTATCGTTGGCGCAGCGGGTTGCACGACATCGAATTGGACAGCAATAGTGTGTTGTTCTGGCATTACGTCTTCTCCTTAAAGGTCAGTGTGCGTTTTGTTACAGGGTCGCGCGGTCCATAGAGTGCTTTCGTGAAATAGTCGGTTGCGAGACTATGGAATTCGGCTTCACCCTGCTGCGTAATGAGTTCGGTATTGTCGCGGTCCGTCTTCGGTAGGTTCTTACGGATATTCGCATCGATGTCATAGATCGACTCTACCGTGCCATCAGGCGTTGTCAAAAGCACCTGCCGGGCATTATGGTACTTGTTCCAATACCGAACATCGTGCCCGTAGTGATGCTCCCACCATGCGTCGTCTTTTGTGAAGACCTCGTGGATGTCCTTGACAAGTTTCTCTGTGTCTGTTCGCGATAAGATGTGCCCTTTACCTTGACGGTGGCAGTCGAGTTGCCTCGCAGCGAAACCGATCGGCAAACGGAATGCGTTGGCAGTCGTGTCCGCATGGATCTTGCTTGCAGAGCTGCGAGTCGTTGCGTGAACACCTCGCGAATTGCCAGCAATCTCCGCGGTCGGAATATGCTGATCGAGATATGACTTCGCGGCTTCATGCAGAGATGGCATCAGTCGATCATAGAACTGAACACCGGTTTCCGCGCCGGGCGCGAAGTATTCTACATCTACACCCATGTCATCCAAGGTTTCGGTTTCACCATCAGCAAGACAGAAGTAGTTTGGAATATCGGGGAGTGCCTTTAATCTTATAACACACGCATCCCACTCGAATTCGCAAACCGTATGTGTGCCTTCTGGACGAATTGCACTGATTAATGCATCGACGGCATCTGTTCTGTAGTCAATAGGCTTTATATATTTGGAAAAGTCAAATCCATAGACTTCTACGTTTCCACCGAAATCTGCCTTAACTCTTAGCTCAGAGACTGAAACAAATACCGCCTTCAATATCTTGCCTGTAAATTCAGGTTTTTTAATAACTTGATACCCTGCTATTTCTACCATTATGAACTCCAATATTCGTGTGTCGAAATATAAGTTGCACTTAATCCCGCGTAGCGAGTGCTTTGCGTTTCCATGAGACTATAAGTGAATGTTTGACGTTCAACATCAGCCGCTGATGCCCATGTTGTTCCTGTGTTGAGCCATAAAACGCCTTGTGAGGGACCGTTCGGGTGTGCGGGTACGATTGGTACTACTGTTGACCCATAAATCAATCCGCGAAACGCTTGGAAGAATTCCACATTGTAAGCACCATCACCATCAGGATCTAACGATAACGGGCCTTTCGTCATCTCTTTCGCTATCGCTTCAATGATTGGCCAATCATAAGCGTCATTATCGCCATCGACCTTTTTTGTGAATTCTACTTTGATTGCATAGTCCGCCGCTCTCAACCAGTAGCCTAAGTGTTTCGTAATTTCGGGTATGAGATCCGCATATTCTGGCGACTCTAAGAGCCACGCTTTTTTTCTCGCACGCCATGCCTTGACCGCCGTGATAGTACGATCCTTTTTTTCCTGTTCTGTCAATGCTCCGGGTACCCATCCGGGCGCAGAGCCACCCAAAACTATGCTATCTTGCTCACCATTGGCAAGCCAGACTGTCTTTGTTCCAGAGCCTGAAAACTCTTTTATCTGATAGTCAGGAACAGGCAAAGGTGTGTTTAACGGAACCGCACAACATATCCACAGATGTAGTACGTCATCCGCGTCTATCATATACCGATAGATATTGTCAGAATAACCAGGACGCGGCACTTGAACACTGCCCTCTGTCTGTGCTGCATTCTGAAAATCATACTGCCGCGTGATGACCTCATCGTGAAATGAGTCGTCTTCGCGGATATGTACGCGCTTACAGTTTGTATCTAAATGGATACGTCTGATTTCATCAATTTCACCTGAAATATCCGCTTTCCTGACAAAATTGAGATGGATTTTCGCTGCCATCTATACACCTTTATAGCCGTAAATTTTATAGAGTGTGATACCACTATCGCCTGCAGCCAACTCAAATTCTGTGTCACTTCGATGCGTAAGTGCGAGACGCGCATCGCGATTACCGAACTCTGTCGCGTTGAGCGCATCCCATAACGCAACAGGAACCGTCCAGAGATTACGGCGATTGATACCCGAATAATTAAAGATAACGTGCGTATAACCGGAAAACTTTTTGCCTGCGTTCAAGGATTGCCTGCCAGTTGTGGCAGATGTGAACTCACCTTCCCAAATCGTTTCGAGACTGTCTGCAGGATCGTTTGCCTCTATCTCCAAATCATCATTCAACTTCAAAAAACGACCCGGCACAACATTATTGCGAACCACGACGTTGTTCTTCTTGATCAGATACAGCGGATGTTCGCCATCAAAGTCTCCGGCACTCCACGTCTTTACCCATGACCCCGACATCGACCAGCCATTGACATTCGTCGGCACCGCACTCAGTACAAAGGCGTTTATTCTGTCGAACTGGATACGATCGCCAACGCCGAGGGTCTGAATCACATCTCCGCGCGCCATACCATTGGCATCGGTCGGATTCAACACCACGCTCGATGCTTCCGTGTAATACTTCCCCGTATCGGGGAGGCTCGCAGAACCGCGTTCCCAATCCCCTAAAACCGTGTAAGTGCCACTGTTGATGTCTGCTGCTGCGTCACCCGAGTCGTCTTGTTGCCCCGCCTGAGGTGTCCCCCATATCAGATTTAAGTTTTCATCGACCCCAAGGAATGTCCCAGTTCTTCTTTCGTTTATTGCGAGGATGTCACGGCTGATGTTGATGATCGTGTAGGTTTCACCCGTCGTCGTAGGCGGAATCGTATCACCGGGCCATGTACCCAAAATCGCTATTGCGTTGCTGCCTGTAGGTGTGGCTGTGAGCGTCAAAAGCGTTCCGGCAACTGAAAGTTTATCACCGCTTCGCAGTGCCAGTAATTCTGTTTGTCTGTTTGTGCCGTCAGCATCGGTTGCGTTGATGTATAACTGAGCTGCACCCAACGACCTAAACACTTGAAAACTGCCTGAATTGCCACCGTTTGATCCATCACGCCTCCAACTGCCAAGCACTGTTGGACCATTTGCTTTAATCGCTTGGGCATCGAGGTGTGCGGCAAGAACACCCCCATCGGCAATCCCTAACGCACTCCCGGATGTGCCATCACCGTCAAGACTGCTATCCGTCGCGACTGCCGAGAGCCAGTTCGTTAGCACTTCTGATGCCAAGTGCGCAAGCAACACCGCACCATTGGCGATATTGAAGCCGTGTACCGCACCCGCGATTAAGGCCCGGTTCTCTTTGATATAGTAGAGTGTATGACTCTCAGACGTTGGCACTTCGCCGTCTAAGACCGCCACAGTGAGCGTATAGATACTCGATGCGGATGACGGTGCTGATACAATCTCCACTATCGCTTCCGTGCCGATATGGATGTAATCGCCTTGTGATAGACTCGCAAGAATCGTTGACTTATCACCGTCAGAAGCCGTCGTATGGATATAGAGATTCCCACCGGTGTAACCCGCATGCTCTGCAGCAGGCGTTGTGCTTATGCCGAGTGTGTAGCTGCCGATTGACAGGATTCGACCCACTTCGCCTGATGCTTCACTTGAACTTGAGACAACACCGAGCGGACTTTCCGCAGTCCCGTCGCCTTGAAGTGTCTCATCGGTCGCAACCGCTGCTAAGCCACCATCTGTTGCAGAGATCGTAAAGGTATTCGCGTCGTCATCATAATCAATAGTGATATTGCTGCCAGCCGTGATCAGCGAATTGAGCTTGTCCTGAAATTCTTCGTCCGTGAGTTGCGTGTTCGTATCCGTTGCCTCGATCGTAAAGGTATCGTTGTCATCATCATGGTTAACTGTTACATTTGTTCCACCCTGGATAAATGCCGCAACTATATCTCGCACTTGTTCTGCTGTTAAGCCACTGCCACTGTCTGTTCCTGTCGCGGAGATCGTCAATGTGCCAGCTTCATCATCATAGGTCAACGTGACATTACTACCTTCGGCGAGAAACGCTGCTATTTTGTCTTGAAGCTCTTCGTCTGTGAGTCGCGTGTTCGTAGCTGTCGGTGTGACATCTACCCAGTCCGCACCTGCTACAGAGATAAAACGGGCTTTGCTTTCGGTATTGACCCAATATTGCGTCAGCCCCGTAACCAGTTCACTGTCTGCCGGATCCCGCGCTTGGGCGTGCAGCATCGCTTTCGAGAGCGCATTGCGGAGCAATATCGTCGCAATATCACGGAAACGACCATTGGCATTCAATAGCGCAGCAATGTCTTCATCAAAGATCGTATCTTCGGTTATATCTGGAACATTCGACAACTGACGTTCTGCCATTTATGTCAATTCCGTAACTTCCACAAGTCTATTACCATCTACATCTACCAACTCGTAACCATCTACGTCTTGAAGAAATGCCCACGATTCCTCTATCACCTGGACAAGATAAAATCCGTCCACGTCTCTCACCGCATAGCCATCAACATCTTCAATAATTAAGCCGTCCGTCGGGCGAACAGGTGCCTCGGGTTCCGTTTCGTCCTGCGGGTCTAACACAAATGCGACATAATGATCGCCTTCAAACTGCGGTGTAAACGCCAAATGAAAAAAATGTAAGCCTTCAGTTTCCGCTAACTCCGGTGGCGTGATAGAGACGTTCTCTGGGGTCTGTGCTTCTTCTAACTCCGGTGTCCCGGATTCGAGGTCGGCGATAGAACCGAACCACTTCGCACCCCAATACCTACCTGGTCGTCCGTTGGGTCCGATGTTATACTCAAAACTGAGCGTATGCTCCTCAAGTCCTTGTATCTCGACCTTGCGGATCAGTGTCACGTCTAATAGCGTTTCACCGTCACCATCAGCCGGTGCCCCCGGTCGCGCCTGTGACCATTTAATCTGATAATCTGAACCCACTGACAACGTAGGCGGTATCTCGTCAATTTCCACGCCATTGGTGACGTCATAATCCGCAACAATCCGAGCATTCGGAGCCTCGCTATCAGACAGATCACTACCAGCCTCGAAGAATCCAACACGACCCCCAGAAATAACCGATTCAAAATGCCGTCTGTTATCCACGTCTAACAGACCGAACTGGAGATACGTGTTCTCACCAGAGACCTGAAAAGCGAATTGTGCCTGTGTGGTGTCCAAATCACCTATAGCAACCAACCGAAAAGTCGCCATTTATATCCCTTGGAAACGTGTAATCGATTCATCGAGCTCAATGCCTCTCAGCGGTTTATAGCGGATCGTCCAGACCCCTTGCTTTTTCCTGACATATAAGCCTTCAACCGTCAGATCTGTCTTGTGTAGATCCCATATATCCCAAAAATGTTGCCATTGGTTCCACTCACCGATAGGGATCAACTGAAAATAAGCACCCTGTTCAACAAACGCAGCATCGAGATAAATGATTGCAAGCTTGCTCGGCGGCGTAATCTTCAGCCGGTTTGGGGTATCCTTAAGTTGGGATATAAGCCGTTTGTGCATGCTATGACCTTCTGACGTAATGCTCACCCCACGTTAGATCTATATCGGCGTTATCCGCATTGGTTCGTGATGTTGAACCATCCCCGATTCTATAGAAAATCTGACCCACCTGTTGCGTCGGGATAATGACAGATGTTTCATCCTCAATTGACGCGATTTTCACAGTGTCCGAAGGTGTGTATAGACGTTCAGTAGCGACACCAATATCCACGTTGATAGCACCGGTACCACGTTGGTAATGAATAGAGATCGGGAAATCCAATACCGGATAAATTACCCATTCCAGAGAGGTCGTCACCCCCTTCAACCCTTCATAAAATTGCAGTTTTTCCTCTAACGTCACATTATCGGTACCGACTTCTGCGATCCGACCTTTCTGATGATAGCCAGGGTTGAGTATCTCCAGTATCCAACCTGTTGCATCTATAATGGTATTCCGTAAGGCACCCGTCTTGAAACGGTATTTGCTATCCGTGTACGTTTCACCCGCGTTGCCATGCGGCATCAACCGTCGCCACGCGCTGACAGGTTTTTCTGTCGCACCATTTGCCAATGTCCGAAACTCACCAACAGGCAACCCCTCGCGTGTCATGAGTTGATTGAAATTCTGATCAATTGCCAATGTCATCGTCTACTCCTTCTCTCTCAATACGTCGTGGAATACGTAATCTCCGTCGATCTACGCACAACCACTTCCTGCCTACCGGGAGTCGATTCTACACGTCGAATTTTTTGCTCTAAATTCCGAACATCCCTTTGAATTGCGCTCACCTCGTCAGTATCCTTGGCATCATCAATAGCAGCATCCAAGCCCCGCAGCGAAAGCAAAATAGACTGAAAAGCACGGGCAACTTCAGGTGTAACGCGTTCCCGCGGCACAACAAACTCTTGAACACGTCTCTGTTTCATCTTGCGTTCCTCACCCGTTCATTGACGGCAATTCGATCAATCGCCGCGGTCGATTCGGTTTGAATTTCGATCGTGAGGGTCCGTCCGCGAAGGTTGCAGCCCATGCGATGCGTCCAAGGGTTCGCAAGACTCTCAATATCAAGACTCCCTTCGGCACGATTGAACTCTGTAAACACTTCCACGTCAATTACAGCCGGTGCTTGCGGAGAAACATGTACAGATTCCCACTTCTGTTGGATGCGCCCATAATACGGATGACTGCGCCACACCCGACGGATCGGTTCACCGTCATCGGTGTCGCCGGTATACAGTTGAAACGTCTGCCCGTCGATAACACCATAGGCGTTACCCTGACGGTCTTTCATTGCGTCAGAGACCCCAAAATCGTCTTGCCACCAGACACCGTGAATCAGATCATAGACGAGCGTCGTGTCCGGGTCGTTGTCAGAATCCAATTGGACCGAAAGCAAATAGTGTTGGTCGTGTGAGAACCCAACAGCGTTTTCGAGGTGGAGAAGTCTACTGAGCACCCCGTGAACCTTATCCGACATCTCCCGCAGATTCGAGCCATCATAGCGATAGATCCGCTTATCGGTTGCCAGAAAGTAATGCACGCCGCCCATATCGACAATAGATTCAGGCGAAATACAGCCGATATACTGTCCTTTATCGTCCCGCGGTGTAATGAAATCAATGACAGAATGCAGTTCCGCGATCGGATCGGTCGCCAAAATCTGTATCTGGTTCGACGCATAGACAATCAGATGCGTATCTCTGAGAAAATGAAGCCCCGTGATGTGTCCGTCCTGAAGATCAAGATCAATAAAATTTGTGAAATTCTGATAGAGCCGTTCCCCTGTACCAGGATTGAAATGTGATAGATAGACCCGATTCGATTCAAGTTCAGCGACGTATGCCCGGTACTCGTTCGCAGCGATATATTCCCAATCAGGTGTCTCAAAGGTCAGCGGTCCCTCCGTGTTCACGTCCAAGACAGGGAAATGATAATGAACCGTGCTGTCTACAGGCAACCGCGCAACCCAGAAATACCGTTCCGACACCGTATCCTCGGTGAGAAAAATATCGACATGTGTTGCGTCCGGCACATTCCCGACTGCGATTTCAAGCACTTCCCACGTAATATCGAAGGGCAGAAAACTCCGTCGATACTCGTAGGATTCTACAGGTAAATAGTCGCCATCGGCATCAAGTCGTCTCTGCGGCACGGCTTCCTCAAACGCAACAGAATAGGCACCCGGTGCGACGAATTCACCAAAATCGTTTTTGCCGTCCCAAATCACCTGTTTCCGCCGCGGTCCCGTATTATCCCCTGTCTGGTCGGGTTCCTCGTCTTGTGAACCGCCGTCGAGGTAAGTCGTGTCCCGGACATGCCGGACAACCTGTTTAGAACCGTAATCGACGATCCCAACCTTCAGGTTAATATCACCGATAATCCGAAATCGGATCGCTATCTGCTCGTCATTGATATGGATAATTTTCAGGTCATGAACACGCGCACGATAGGTGTTTTCACGATTCGCTGGATCGACTTCATACTCACCAAACTGGTCTTCGGCACGCACGACGCGTATCGGTTCAACTGTAATAGGATCGCTTTTCTCACCAATGACTGTTTTCGGCGATAACTGCGGTGGCGGTTCACCGGTATCACCCTGTTGTGTCGGGAACGCCTGTTCTATTTGCGAGGTGTCTACTTTCACTGCCTGGAAGACCATATTGACCGGCGAAAAAGCAGGCACGTCCGCAGCACCCGATTCAGAATATCGAACACTCCCAGGTGCTATCTTCGCGAGTGGGCTGCCACCGTATTCGTTTTCATAAGAGAAAACATCCGGTGCCTCGGCGCGGACGCGTCCCTTACGCGGGATGAGCCAGCCGTTGCCGTTGACGCGACAGTTGCGGACATACTGACCTGATACGCCACGGCTCCGAGGATTATAGACTTCGTTTGTAACTAAGCCACCGGCAAAATTGATATTCATCTTACGGTCTTCCAAGTCTGAGTCTGAACAAGCCCGTTCTGTTATTGTATGTCAGGTTCGTGAGTCGCGGTGCAGACCGTCGGAGCTCACGTCGTTTGCCAAGTGTCGGAATCACTGCTTGTGCTTTCGCCTCTTTGATCTCCATCTCCGCTTTCGCTTGCCAATACGCCGCAAGCCGTGGGTCATAGCCGTCTTTGAGGTAACACTTTTCGAGCGTCATGTGCACAATCGTTTCTGTGTAGCGATCCGGGATGTTTATGACATCTTCATCATCCGTCATAACATCACAGGTGTTGCGATAATACTCGACTTCGAGATCGTGACGGAGTCGGTGGATCTGAAAAAAGGCTTGCGGTGTCCCTTCAACGACTTGTGTCCCGACCAAGATACCGCTCCCACCATAACTGCGCGGCTCGGCGGCTTGGTAATCGTTATCGACATGCAGTCGCATCCGATAGGTCTGCTCTGTGGAGTTGATTTCGATCGGGTTCTGTGTGAAGTCAAAATGCACCCATTCCGGTCGAGAGTTGATTGAATCTGCAGATAACTCGCCACTTGTATGCACAAACTGATGTTCACCCGTCAAATTCGTAAACGAGAGCCACAGCTTACCGGGAAAATACGTACCGCTCCGCCGAAGGTATAAAGAGACGACCCCACCCCAGACACAGCGTGGGTCTAAGTCTGTGTCCCGGACTTCCATTTCTGTCGGTTCTGTCGTATCCGCGACAACTTCAAGCGTTAAATCCTGAGAAAAACCTGTCATAGATTCACGATCGAAAATCTCTGTAAACCCTGGGCAATCGTTTTCAAACTTATATTCAACCACCAAGAGCTTATTTGGGACGGGGAACAACCCAAAAGAATCTTGTTCGCGATAGTAGTAGTACGGATCACCGTTCTCGGTGCCAGTATACGACCAGTCCCGAAGCACATCTTTATCCACATAGATGAGACCCCATTCATCGGAGATAGTCTCATCGCGATACCGAACAGACAACAGGTCGCCGAAATTCGGTGGGAAGGCGTAATCCCGCACGTTCTGTAAAGTCGATGTATAGATAATCGTTTTCACAGAATACGCGCGTTTGGCGTGTTCGTTGCCGGACTCTTGGATGAAGTAGTTGATCTCATCATCTTGCCAAGTGCCCGGTGTACGTTCGCCCAAGTGATAACGCACACCCTGCCGAATTTCACCACGTGTCGCCATTAGACAGCCTCAGGCCGATCGAAGCCGCGGACCAAACTCTCCGCAATTTCCCGAACAATCGAGATTTTCCGACAGTAAACCGTCGCCTCAACAAGCGTATTTGCGACACCTGCATGCTGCACGGTGGCATATGCGTCTATCACATCCGCAGCAGCTGGCGTTTCACCTTCGCCCTGGCTCGCTGTCAACGCAGGGATCAAGATGTCACCTGCATCTACTGCAACGTTTACCTTTACAGGAAAATCGCCTTCAACACCCACGAAACCGTACTGATTTGCCTTCGCTGAGCGTGCCAGCACAATCCCGTTGACCGTCCCTTCAGTAGCATTCGCAGCATCCGAGAACGCGCGCTCAACGTACCAGGGCGCATAGATCGAAAATAGACTGGTTGAAGTGATACCACTGTTGCCATCATTACCAATAGCCGTTTTTAATGTCCCATCATCGGTATCATACCACCGAACATTCAGACGCGTATTGGTATAGTGTGTAATATAACCGCGTTGACCCGCACCATCACCACTTCTGATAGCGATCTTTGCGTAATCCCGTAGCGTCGGTTCGTCCGGGATACCCGCAAGTGCTGTAAGAAAATTCGCGTCCATTACATCGACGTACGTTGAACCCGCAGGCACAATTTCGTCGTTGGCATCGCGAAAGGAATTGGCAGCATTATCCGCTGGTGCAAGGTGGTCATATTTCGTGCGAATCGCATCACCTTCTTCAACATCTTCTGAAAACCGGACGAAGGTCATCAAAACATCATCAACGTTGCTCATAAAACAGCCGCCGAGTGCGACGATCGGATCATCGTGTACGTCCTTATAGGGACCCTCAAATATCGTTGGTACACCAAAAACTGGCATTTCTTTCTCCTTTTTTAGTAGTTGTCAGTTATCAGTTATCAGTTGTCAGTTAAAAGAGGAACCTCTTTAACTGACAACCGAAAGCGTAGCGTACTGACAACCGAAAACTATTACGCAGCCGCAGTGAGTACACTTGGATCGAGATCGTCGAGTCGGCACTCGTAGCGCAAGTTATCGCTGCAGAAGTTGCCGAAGTTGACAATCACTTCATATTGTCCAGTGTTTTGAGGCATCCGCGCCCAGGGGTGTCTACGCATATTGAAGCCTTCACACGCATAATCCCTGAGATGGTCGAAGTTCAACCAATCCAACGAATGCTGAGTGGCGGATTTCACAGGACGCTCTTTATCAAAGACAATGGGTACGCCCATGAATGTGATGTTCGTGAACCCGGCAGCCGCCAGCGCGGTGTTCGGATACCGCTCATCGCGCATCAGGATCGAATGAATCTTCGCCCAGATGCCTGGTGTCGTGATCCCGATGTCCGGTTTCTTCGCGCCATCCCAGACATCGATCAGCGACTCAGTAAGCAACGCACGGCTTATGCCACGCGGAGAAGATGCGGTCTTATGGAACGAACGGTAGGTCGGTGCTTTGGTGCGGTCAATCTGACCGAATTTCGCTGTGTTATCGAACACATCAATCAAACCGTTAGGACGTGTGGTGTTGCCACCGCGACCGTAGAGATACCGGCTTTTCCGATCCGCCATGAGTTTCATGTACCAGGAGATACGGTTTTGCACGAGATCTGCATACTGGACATCCGAGGCACCGTTCTTCGCAACCTCGTAGTCCCAAATGACGACGACTTGGACCTCCATCTTCGGCTCAAATCTCGCAACATCACCGACTTCGAGCTTCGGGAAGTCAAAAGATTCTGTATAGCCGAGTGCGCGCCCGGTCTGATCGTTTCTATCGCCTCTGACGTTTAAGGGGAGGCGTATAAAATCACCGCCAGGATACGTCTGACGGACAGATTCCATCGATTTTAGTAGAACGTGCTGGTTGAAAAAGGTATCCGAGACCATTTTCGGGCCCCAGTCCTTTGTGAACCCACGCAGTTCTCCAAGATTCAAAGACATTCTTTATCATACCTTTTCCGCCTGTTTTCCGCCTGTTTTCTATTTTGTTTAAACAGCTCCAAATTTATAGGCAGCCCCTACAGATTCCTTGTCGCGCCAGTTCTCTACACCGCGCCCTTCTTTTTGTTGGGTGCCATTATTCCCGCTACCGTTTCCTTGAGAGGTGGAAGTGATATTCGCTGCCTCTTGTTCACGCTGTGCTTCCGCAGCAGCGGCAGCTTCTTCGCTTTGTGCCTGTATCGCTTTTTCACCAACAACGATTGTCGCGAGTGTTTTAATATCGGTGACACCTGTTGCGCGACCCGCCGCGACGAGTTCTTGCTCTGTTACGCCTGTCAACGCCGTCGCTTGCGCGATATCTTCACGCACAAAGCGACCGCCCACTTCGTCGCGTAAGACCCCGAGCTGTTTATTGAAGTTGCTCTCCATATCGACGATGGTTTGGTTCTGACTTTTCGCGTAATCGACGAGCTTGTTATGCCGTTCAATGTTCGCTTTATCTTCGTCGCTCATGAATTCGTCATTGATCTCAATCTTCTCAAGCAACGGGTTATCCGCAAGGAGCGGGTGTACGTCCTCCGACTGTTGTTCAGTATTCGTGGATTCACCTGTTCCTTCACCGTTGTTACCATTCATAACCGACATCATCCCATCGACGCGCGATTCGCGCTGCTGAAGTTCCTGACGCTGCTGGACGTACGGATCGTAATCGGCAATAGGGACTTCTGTGCCGTCGGGCATTTTGACAACCGGTTCGGTTGACGGTGTTTCTTTCGTGTCATCGCCACCGGTGTTCTCAGCACCTTTAGCGTTCTCAGCTTCGCCAGCCGGTTTCACGTAAGACGCTGTATTTTCTGTCAGTTTTTGGCCTTCTGGGACCGTCACTTCATTGCCCCAAACACCGCCATTGGGTCCTGCCATGAGAGTATCTCCTTTAAGTTAAGCCGCCTTCTTGCGCTTAGCATCACTTTTGCTTGCACGCACTTCCGCAGCTTTTGCTTGGATTTTTGCGACAATTATCTCGAATTGACCCTTCAGCTCCTGGAGCTCAAGGTCGTTATCGTGTTCGGATTCATCCTTTTGGATTTCAAGTGCGAGTTGTTGTTGCGCCCCTTGCTGCTGTGCCTGTGCCATCGCTTTCCGTTCTTCTGCCTTCAGCTGTAGCATCTTATGTGCATTCGGCACGCGCAACATCTTCAATAACGAGGCTTCGGTGATAATATCGAGTTCAAATAACATGAATGCACGCGACTCACGCGCCGCTTGCGTCATAGATCGCGTCCCAGTCTGGATACGTACATCGAAGCTCACTAAGTCATGGGCAGGTAACGCCCGTGTGATATGGATCTCACGTTGAAGTTCTTCGAGCTGATAGATATAGTGTTCCTGTAGCATCTCGGCTTCTTCTGGCGACCGATACAAGGCGATGTTCCTATAATCTTCTCTGACCTGCATCATCTCCTGCTGGAGCATTTCGATCTTACCGCGGCGCGTCGGGTTGACTAACGCTTTGGCATTGAAAGTGCCGTGCTGTTCCATCATCGAATCTTCATCGAGGAAGCGGTACTGCCGATCCTCGTTGACGAAATCCAAGAACAACGAACAGACATTCCGCGCATAGGTTTTCAGCCCCTGATCGAAGTTGATTGACCGCAGATTGGAACGCGTCGCCGCCGCTGCCTGTAGTCTTTCAATCGCGATCCCGGAGCGCGCCGGTGTCGTTTCACCCTGCGAGACTTCATGCACACCCGAAACATTTTCCATTAACTCGATCATCAGCATCATAATCTCTTTGACTTCTATGCCTAACGCCGGGGGTTCCATCCAGCCCGCACCACCTTCGTTCTCCATCGTCACGATACGGCTTCCAGGCGCGCCTATATCGGAATCCTGATTAAGACTCTTTGAGAGCGACGAGATTTTTAAGACTGGGTTCGAGCAACGTTCCGTGTGTTCTATCGCCTGCGAGATACATTTATTCAGTGCCATCTGCATACCCGCGAGTTGGTTAATAATCGAGGGACCGTAGACAGAATCAACGGACGGATCGACGGTAAACGGCACGAACATGCAGAAGCCTGCCGGGTTCGGTCCGTCGTGTAGGAGGTGTCCGTTACACTCAATCAAGATGCGTCCGGACGGATACCGCAACATCGCCGGTTGCGTCTCATCGACACCTGTCGATTTCACTAAAGCGTCATCTTGATAGTGACATTCATAGACCTGGAATACCTCTTTGCGTTCGGCGTGCCGCGGTGGACGCGATTGTGTGGAACTCGGACCGCCGCGCATCGTGTTTGCCTCATCCCTAACGGCATCCAAAAACGGTCGCCCCGGATCTTGTCGTCCGGTCTGTTGTCCCAAATGTCGCTG